>NZ_DLJI01000029.1:0-3382 GCF_002484185.1 Empedobacter sp. UBA7620
CTTCGCCAATACTTTTCCGTTAGCTGTAATCTCAAAAAACATTGTTGTGAAAAAATATTTTTTAGTAATCTTGAGTATAGTTTTGCTTAGTTGTAGAAATGATGAAACAAATAATTCGTCAGAAGCCAATCAATATAATATTACAGAATATAAAGCTGATTATATGAACTACCGAAATCTAAATTATGGTATTGATAGTTATACTTTATTCAGCGGTGAGAATGTTAAATTAGAATATTCAAATGGTAGAATTTCTAAAAGAATAACTAATTTGTTTGTTACTCGTAATGACCAACCACAACCTATTTATTATAACACAACTGATGAAATTACTTATGATAATAATAAAATAAATATAATTTTTAAAAGCGATAATGAAAGTTTCTTTCCGACTTACCAAAAACAGATTACTTTAGACGGAGATAGAATATCACAAATATTGGTGAATAAATCTAATACAAAAGATACATTAAAATTCACTTACAATAACAATGTTTTAAATTTTGTTACAGTTTATAATAAAGGAATAAAATCGAAATCAACATTCTATTTTAATGCAAATAAAAATGTAGATAGTATTGTAACAAAATATGGAAATATAAATTACGTAAGTGATACTAATTATTCATACAGCTTTAATGAAACGGCAAAAAAACGTAAAAAAGTAATACTCTCAAATTATGATAATTACAAAAATCCATTGAAAAATTTAATTATATTTGATGAAACATTCTTCCGTTCATTATCTGAAAATAATTACAAATTCTATGGAGAATACTTCTACGACGAAAATAATTTTATGACAAGTTATTTTGAAGGCTACTGGAACAATTTTATATATGAAAACAATCAGATAAACTTTGCTAAATAAAATAGAGACTACAGCTAACATTGTATTATATAAAGAATATCCAATTTTACCTTTATTAATAATACTTTATAACTTTATAATAAAAAAAAGTACAACATATGTACAACAAATCAAAAAACATCTATAAATAGGCAGGTTCCACAATTTTCCGTTCGGATTGAAATATGAAAATTAAAGACAATATATCACAATACTAGTAGTAGATCGATTTTTACCCGCTTTTTTTCATGAATTAGTAATTGAAATATTTAGTTTAGGAAAAGAAATTGGAACAGGAAAATGAACAGATGAAAAAAAGGAATGAAAATTCTTAGGATTGATTAATGACAGAGAAAACGTAAAGTTGCAGGATTCAGCTTCAAAACTCGAAAATACTTTAGAAAAGCAGAACAAGGTTTTTTGACAAGTTAATGCAATATCATCCTAAAGTCAAAGATTCTCTTTCTATTGTTATAAAATGTGAAAAGATGATTACCCCCGGAGCTTATGAAAAAATTGCTGGAAAAGCAGGAAATCCATACCAGTGGAGAAATCTATTCTTCGAGACATTTTGAAAGTTTCAAAGTTAAAAGCCTTAATTTGAGTGTTAAAACCCGCCAAAAAGAAAAAAACAAGATTCTAAAAATCAACGGAATTCAGAGTCAAAAAATGGTTGTAAGAAAAATATAAGGAGAGTTTGAGGAATTATTTTTCAAGAAATAAAGAAATAATTTGGAAAAAAATGAGAAGATAGAACCCTAGTTCAGGTTAGAAACCATTTCAATATAGATCAAGAAATAAAGCAGATTTTTAGATGACTTATATTTCGGTTCTACTTGACTGCGAATTTTTGTTAGAACGCTATTAAGTTTATTATGCACCGTTTTATCAGTAATTCCGAGAATTTGAGCGGTTTCTTTCACAGACTTGTTCTGGCGGATTCTCAAATCATACACTTTTTGTTCAGTATCGGTTACACCATACAAGACCTCTTTAATCATCACAAATAGTTCCTGTATATCAGTCTCTTCAAAAATTTCGAAATATTCTGTAGCACTTATTCCGTATAGTGACTCTTCTGAAAATTCGGAAATCTCTGGACTGTTATTTATAGCATTATAAGAATCTATGACCCTGAAATGCATATAACGGAAAAAATATTTTCTGGCACATCCTTCTTCATCCACTTGAATAAATTCTGGATTTTCAAAAACTTTAAGCCATAAATTCTGAAGCAATTCTTCGGTACTATACTTATTTTTAGTTCTTACGAATACCATTTTATAAAGATTCTCGTAATAACGATTATATAGAGTTGAGAAAGCAATCTGATCCCCATTCTTAATCTTTTTTAGAAGAACTTTATCCGTATTACTCATGGGATAGTTTTTACAATGCAAAAATAAGATGTTAATGTTAATTTTTAATGAATTAATTTATAGTCAATTATTAATTATTCATTAATGATTCTTTGTTCAATAAGTTACATTTATCTGATTATCAATATTTTGAATTTTTATAGAGAATTGATTTTTATATTTTTTTGATGCTTAAACCTTAAGTAGGCTGGGGAGAATTTTAAATTTTGTCTGTGATATAGATAGAGGTATAATCGGAATATTCAAATAAGTAAAAATTAAAATAGTAAAATAATTTATCAGAATGAAAAATAGTAAAGACAATAAACTCAAAGCATTTATTTTCTTTTTCTGGAGTAGAGAAATATCGGGTAATACATTGACGAAGCAAGAGTCAGAGCTTTCAAAAATATGGGAAGAAGATGCTTTAAAAGAACTCGATATAGAACATCTTAACAGTACAAGAAGACGGATATTACTAAATATAAGACAAAACTCAGATACAATTCACCATCAGAAAGCGCATTTTGCTTTAAAAAAAATAGTACAGTTCATACCTGCCGCAGTTTTATTGCTTTTCCTATCACTAGGCAGCATCTTTACCTACAACACCTTTTACAAACCCGATGTTTATCTAGCAGAATCAGGTAATAGAAAAATAACACTTAAAGACGGTTCTGTGGTTACACTGTTTCCGGGGGCAGAACTTACCGTTGAGAAATCTTTCCCAGAAGATACTCGAGTAGTTACCTTAAAAGGCGATGCCGTTTTCTCGGTAGCAAAAGACAAAAATCATCCTTTTATAGTTCAGGCAGAAAACTTCAGTACAAGAGTTTTGGGAACAGTGTTTAAAATATTGCAATCTGGTAACAGCAAATCAGTTGATCTTTACGAAGGTAAAGTCGCCATTTCTTATGCAGGAACTCCGGTTTCTTACTTAAAACCCAATCACGTTTGGACTAACTTGGGAATAGCCCGTACAGCAGCAATCTATTCAAAGAGAACCGATGTGGAATCAGGTAAACAAATTACAAAAATAGAATCCTTAAGCTTTAATGAAGTGCCTTTTGGAGAAATTATAACCGTAATTAATAAGTATTATGGAATAACTATAATCTATCCAAATGAAATTGCTGCTAAAAAGATTTCCGCAGAACTTAAAGGAAGTATAGAT
>NZ_DLJI01000061.1:0-8781 GCF_002484185.1 Empedobacter sp. UBA7620
AATTTCCTATAGCTCCATTATCCAAGGATTGACTTCGTTTTATTCGGCTATTTTTTCTTCTGTATATTTTATAATTTCAAATGAACTTCTCATCTTAGCAAAACCTCTCGGTATTTGCGGTTGCAAAGGTAATACTTATTTTTTAACTAACAAATTTTATTTCGAAAATTTTTAAAGTTTTTATTTCAATAAGTCAAATTTACTTTCACTCCAAAACTCCTTTCGGGATCGGTTTGCAAAGGTAATACTTATTTCTAAACTCGCAAATTTATTTTTAAATAATTTTTATCGCTATATAAGTCCCTATGTCAATTTCAATACTACTCGTCTTTCGTATTGAGGTTGCAAATATACGTACCCTTTTTCCGCTTTTCCAAACATAATTTACATTTATTTTACATTCTGTTCTTAAGTTGCTGGTATGACGCGAAATATTTTTTGAAATGTTTGACGGTTTACGCTAAACGGTAGACGAAATAGAGAAAAACGATCGGTGAAAAATAAAAAATTGGAGAAGATTTGTAGATTAGATTGGCATTTTTGACAGAAAAAGAAGGTTTTTAGATTTACGATTCTAGATTTACCTAAGAAAGGTTATCACTATTATAAAGAAAATTGTTCTTTTACATTATTTTAGAATGTGATGCTGAAACGAGTTCAGCAGGACTGGATGAAGGTATTCATGTTGTGAGTTCCTTTCACTTTTAGTAATTTTACGTAAGTAGTTACAACAGGATACGTTCCAACATAAGCAAATGTATAGTTGTGAGTTCCTTTCACTTTTAGTAATTTTACGTAAGTAGTTACAACGGCTGGTGGTCATGCCCTTCCTGCCGGGCGGTTGTGAGTTCCTTTCACTTTTAGTAATTTTACGTAAGTAGTTACAACAGAACTGAGGTAGCGACGTTTACAAAGTCAGTTGTGAGTTCCTTTCACTTTTAGTAATTTTACGTAAGTAGTTACAACTATTGCTGATCAGTTAAACGGCTTAGGAGTGTTGTGAGTTCCTTTCACTTTTAGTAATTTTACGTAAGTAGTTACAACCTCATTTTAAAAGTCCTTTATATAAAAGGGTTTGAGATGAAATTTAGATATGAGAAAAAAAGTAAAATCCGATAGAAGTTGAGTTTTCTATCGGATTTTTTTATTCCTAAAATAATTCTAATTGTTGTGGACCTGTTGGTAAATCGGTTTCTTTTTTGGAAAAAAATATTTCCATTTGTCCAAATTGTTTATCAGTAATACAAATTATTCCAACTTTACCAAATTCAGGTAATTTAGATTTTGTTCGTCTTATATGTACCTCTGCATTTTCTCTACTTGGACAATGTCGCAAATAAATAGAAAACTGAAACATAGTAAATCCATCATCTATCAACTCTTTTCTAAAACGAGTAGCCTGACTTCTTTGCTTTTTTGTTTCCGTTGGCAAATCAAACAAAACTAAAACCCACATAATACGATAAGCATTATAACGACTAAAACTCATGTCATTTCAGGAAAACGAATCACACGTTGCTCCCCTATCATACACTTATATAAAGAACTTGTTGTAGAGCTTATCGCTACTAACAAAGGTCTTTTCAAACCATCAATTTTTACATCTTTTGTTGCTATTTGTAATAAATGTGCTTTAGCATCTTTACTCATTTCAGTCGGTCGATAAGGCTTATTCATCCATTCTAAGACCAATTCATCAACATAAGGTCGATAAGGTTCCATTATATCATCAGCCAAACAATATGGATTGTATTTATTGCGATGAAAAATACCAATTGTAGGATTTAGTCCAGAACTCACTAAAGCTCTTGCAACCATACTTCGAAGAATAGCATATCCAAAATTCAGAAAATTATTAGGAGCATCACCATCTCGTTCTCTCGTAAAATTGTCAAATAATTGTTTCCAATAATATTGAGCCGCAATCCCTTCCATATTCGTGGAATCTCCCGATTTTACATTCGTTAAATAATTCTGCAGTGGCTCCTCTACAAAACCAAACTTACTTAACAATGCTTTTTGTTGATAAATCTTAGCTTCAATCGTTTGTTTCCACAACTGTTTGCGCAAAGGTTCCGAAACATTAATTTGATGTTTCAATCGCTCACTATGCTCCACATGCCCATTCATTGGTAACATCAACCCTAAAGGCATATGACTATCGTCGCAACTGATTATCGCCACATTATTTTGTTGTAACATCACTATAAGTTGATGACTTAGGGTAATTTGATAATGATCCAACACCAAAAATCCTAAATCTTCAATATGTATAGAGCCTTTGATTTCTTTGGTTGTCGCATCTTCTATTTTCAATTGATTGTCTTTTAATTTTAAATAAGATGGATTACCAATGTAAATGGTGCGTTTTAACATAAACTTACATTTTAATATTCTCCAATATGGATGATTTCTCCTAAATGGTTTGTTCTGACTTTTACTATGGTTTTCATAAAATCCTTACTATAAAAATCTGAGTAAGTAATAAACCTTAAAGACTTAACTAAATAAACAGAAGTTTCTAAATGATGTCTAAACCAAAAACCAGATTTAGAAAGCTCACCAAATTTCTGCACCCTAAATAAATGTTTACTTATTAACGTCTGATTTTTCCTATCAAACAAATCAATTTCATTTGGATTAAAACCTTCTGATGGAAAAACAAACATTTCGTTTTGCTTCATTGTAAATTTAAATGTCCAACCTAAGTGTTGATTGTAGGCTTTATCTACAATTGGTAAACCTTGATTTACATGAGCTACAGCTTCATAAAATGAAATAACTTTTTCTTGAAGATTCCCTTTCTCATCTTCGTAAATAGCTACATGATGATTATTTCCTGTACTCACAAAATCAATTGGAATTTGATTTCCATCTTCATCAAAAATATCATTTCCTAAATGATCCTTTTAACATGTAATGCTTCAGCATTTTTAACTCCTGATATCGTTACACGTTTTATTGCAATTCCTTTTTCTTCATTCAACCAAATTGGATTTTGTTCCAAATCAGAAAAAGCCTTTTTTGAATCTCCTTTAAATTGATCTAACCGAGTTTGTAAAATTCGTTTTACGCCTTCGTCAATCACTTTGTCAATTTTTAAATCAGGTCCAATATCTTTACGAATCGTATAATCATCTTCCAGCCACATTAATTTTACTTTTTCAGGTAATTCTGTTCCGTCTTTTAATAAAATTGGATTTTTTGACAACGCATTTTTTCCTGTAAATGCTTTTTTAGCATCTTTTCCATTTTCGGCTAAACGCTGTAATAAAAGAGATCTATATTGTGGATTCGAAACCATAGCAATTGTAGCCTCACCAAACTTTGCTGAAACTTTTTCTTCTTTAAAAGCATATTGTTTGATTTTGCCATAAACGGTTTCCTTGTGCATTTGTCCTCGAGGAGTTAAAGCAATCTGAACTTTGTCGGTTCCTTTTATTTTGTTCATATTTCGAGTAACAACTTTATTTTTTGCTTTATGCGATACTAAAACAGCTTCTAAATGTTGTTTCGCCAGTTGTCTGAAATTTGGAATAGGTTCATTGAAAACACGTTTATAATTTCCTTTTCCATCATTTATTTTATGCGTTTCTTTTTCTTCAATTCCTAATGCATCTTTACTCGAAATTCTTAAGCTATTTGTATCAATAGCCTTTTTATCTTTTGCATTTGAAATACTATCATATTCATCATTTCTACACGCATTTAAGTTATTTAAATACTGAATAAAAATACGTTTGGTAAATGCAACAGTCAGCGCATCCATAGCATGATGACGATGATCATTACGCTTTGTCCAATCTTTGATGACTTCTTTCGGATTACCATCTTTTGTTGTTTGCATTTCTGTTAAGCCAGCCAAACGATATTTCTCCAAATTCAACTCTTTCATTACATTCACCAAATCCCAATCGTCACGCAAACGATCTGTAACTGAACCAGAAGTTGAAAGCACCGATTTAGTAATTTGAAACAAGATTTCTTTCGCTTTTTTAGCAATATATTGTGAATCACGTAAATCTCTTTGAATAAAACCTTCGCCAATTTCAGAACCTTTCATTGTTAGTTTCTTGTATTTAGCTTTTGAAATTCCCTCATCATTTAAATCAAACAAAGCTTTTGAACGTATCAAAAATTCATTTAATTTATCTTGTCCAAAGGCATCAAAAATATAATCGTAAACCGTTTTATTTCCTTTATCCAAATTGATCTGACGCGGAACTAATGTTTTATTCGAAAAACTATCATCAAACAAACACGATTGAGGAATAATATGTTCGATATCGTATTTTTTTTGTAAAAATATCTTTTCGTTCGATATATTGATTGGTATACAAATCCTTGTACCCATTATTTTTAAGCTCTTGATACAATTTATAACGAATAATATCATTGCGCGTTGGGAACTTAATTCCATCTTCTGTTTGAAGAATCTTAATAATTTTCTCGTGTTCAATTTTTCCTGCATTCATAGCTTTGGTCATTTCCTCACGTTCTTTTACATTCTTCTTAAGTTCACGTGCTAACTCAATACGGATTTCATCAAATTGAAAATTTCTTGCCCTGCCTGCTTTCTCCAATTTATCATTTTCAGTATCAATCAATGTATTCACTACATTTACCATCTGATTCAGAATTTTCTCAACTACAGGATTGCGCAAACTATTTTTTGGAAGAATATCTAAACGAGATTTTAATTCACGATTTTCTAATTCTTCTTTGGTTAAAGAGTTTTTAGAATGACGATATCCAGCTAAATCACATGCTACAGAATATTCATTTTCTTTTATAAAAGGATATATTTTACGAATTGCTTTACTACTTAGACTTCCATAATCATCTTGAAAGGCAACTGTTCCCATTACTTTAGCTTGCTCTTTATTGAAACCAAATTTTTGTTCTAATAATCGATACAAAGTGTCCATTCCAGTTGGTGAATTGTCTTCTTCATACGCATACAACAAATGCCACAGCTGAAAAGATAATTGCTCATCAAAAACTTTTCCTTCTAACTCTACATTGAAATCTAAAATTTCAGATTTAATTCCTAAATGATTAAAAATAGCTTGCACCATTTCCTTAATTTCAGATGCAGGTTTGTCAATATCAGCTAAAGTAATTTCGTTTTTATTCAATTTTAATTTCAATTCTTCACGCACATCATAACCTTCGTTATCTAGAATAGTCAAATAAGCATTATAAAGGGCTTGATTAGTACGATTTCCTTCTAAACTTGTATAATTAATTTCCCAATCTTTAGGTTTATCAACTAACAATTTTAAAACTTCAGATGCAGTAAGATTTCCCTTTAGATTTAATTCTTCAAATAAGTGATTTTTATCGTTTTCATTTAAAAGCACAACTTCATTTGTAATCTTATTTTTCAATTTTACATTATGAAGAATTTGCCAAATTTTGAATTCTTGAAATAAAGGTGCTGATTTTGGAATAACGCGTAAACCAACAGTTTTCTTTTTATCATCTTTAATTATTTTTCTTTGTTCGAACTCACAAATTGAAATCAAACCTTTTTGAGATTTTAGTTTACGTTGATAGAAAATAACAACATCTCGAATTTCTTCTTTTAAAGAATTGGTAAATATGTTTTCACGATTTTTTGCTTGAACTTCCCAAATCTTTTCAAACTCATCCATATAATCCTGACGATAAAACACTTGATTTTTTAAACGTGCATGCGGATTATTTTGTAACTGAGTATATTGATATTGACCTACGGTTTGGTTATTGAAGTACAACTCTTTGCTTCTATCTGAAATTGCACCTAAATAACCAGAAGAATTAGCTAATTGACCATTAATCTCTTGCAAAACAATCGCAATTTGTTCTAAATTTAATTGGTTAGACAAAGCGTCATTTCGCCATTGGTAATTCTCTAATTTTAAATCATCACGTTTTAAATTGCGCTTTATTCCAACCAAATTAAAAGGGACTTTTAAAAATGCCCAAGTCGCTACTTTTCCTTTTCCCTTTAATTCTTCTTTTAAATTATCTGTAAATAATTCAGTATAAAATTGCTTTTGAAAATCTCATATCTTATCAAATTCAGACTGTAAATCCGAACGATAAAAATCAGGAACCTTTTTCTTTCCAGACTTTAACAAATCCAAAACATATTGCCCTGGTGTAAGATTTTCATGATATAATTTTTTAGCGATGTCCATACCATCAATCAAAGAACCTTCTTCGGTATTGTTCACTTTATGTGAACTTTTGTAACCGCGCTTTTTGTTGATTTGAAACAGAACACGAGCCAATTCGTGAAGCTCCAATTGTTTTTCAGCTGATAATGCTCGTAAACGAAAAGTTTCAAAAGTTGTTTTATTCCCATTCTCAGCTAAAATAGTTTCATTATCAATCCATTTCTGTGCTTTCAGAATTTGTAAAAGATTTTCTCTTCGAAGTTTAAATCGTTGAAGATTACGACGAGCCGAACGCGCTAAAGTTCTACCTGCATTTGTTGTAATAGGTTTACCTTTTTCAAAGTTTGTTTGCTCATCAGTTGTTAAAGTATTTACACGAACACCTATTTTTCTATAGAAGATTGTTCATTATTATTTGTAGCTTCTTTTACAAACGCCCATCCAATAGAGTTGGTTCCTAAATCTAATCCAAGTATATTTTTAGCCATAAGTATTATCTTTTGCGTATTAAATTACATCAAAAATAATTTATACAATTACGGTTTCACGTAATCATATATAAATATTTTATATCAATATTTGTATTGAAAGGAACTCACAATAAGGATTATTCCGTTGTGAAAACATTTAGCGCCTCGACTATCTTCGGGGCTTTTTTTATTTAAATATTTTTGTCCAAAACAAACCAACTTATATAAATAGGTTATTGTATAAACTAAAGAACAACTAGTTTAATTTTATCTAAAATATTAAGTTGTTTAACAATTACCAATTCTAGTAGTTGATGTTTCACGATTTATTCCCTTGATTTAACATCTCAATTCTTTTAGCATCTTCTGATGTAAAATCTGGATCAACATAAATATGTACTCTTTTAATCAGACTGCCTTCAAATTCAAAAACATTACAAAATTTACCAAATGAATTTTTATTATCAGGCCACTTTATTCCCTCTTTCGTTTCTCCACCTTCTTGTCCTTCAACGATTATATATTTATCGGATACTATGATATTAAAGTTTTTAACATCGTGATGAAGGCTTTTTAATCCATTTCCAAGTGTTTCGCCAAAGTGTTTTATACCTTCCTTTCCTTTAGTGTATCCATATTTCGGGAAGTACAATTCAACATCTTCAGTAAATAAATCAAAATAAGTACTATCAAAAGTACCATTATCAATTTTTTCAAAATATTTTAAGACAACTTCTTTTCTTTCTGTAATCATTATTTTCATTTTTAATATTCTGATTGTATTCAGTTATTTAAAACTAAATAACAACAAATTATCAATATTGAAAACGATGATTTTTCTTAATTTTTTAAATTATTTTTTTTTATATTTATAGGTAACAAGAAAATTATTAACGAATTAAGGAAGCGAAAACTTTCAATTTTTCCCTTAGTCGCAATTTCATTATTGCAATGTTAGCCGCAGTTCTTTTTTTCTTCGTAATAATCTAGCCAATTTTTGATTCTTCCAACAAACATTTTAAGATAGTTTTCTGTTAGAAATATATTTGACCAATCAAATCTTTGAGCTTGGACGCCAAGATAAAACACAAAAATTGAAGCTCCGGCTTCAGGGATTAAATTGAGTTCCTTTTCAGATAAGCTTCTTTCTTTTCTGTAACCATTTAAGAAACTTTCCACTTTAGTTTCATATTCATTTTTATCCGTTTCAATGAAAAATAATTGTTTGCAAAAATATCCAATATCTAAAATCAGAGAACCATTTCCACAATTATCAAAATCAAAAATTGTAATTTCATTTTCCTTATTTACACTCAAATTGTCATACCAAATATCAAGGTGTACAATGCCATTTTGAGCTTCGGATAAATGAGTTGTTTCAAAACACTTTGCGATTTTTGAGGATATTTGTTTTAAATATAACATTTCATCTAAATCTTCTGAAAAATATACATTTAACTTCTCATAAGCTTTGTACAGAAGCACATCAGAATTATAATTTATTCGATTGATTTTTTTTGTCGCTGTTACATTATGAATTTTTGCCATTATTGAACCAACAGCAAAACAAGTTTCCTTGCTCATAAAACGCAATTTTTCTCCTTCTGCGAATGTGAAAAGCGCAACATATCTTAAACCTTCTGGCGCAGCAATCTCTTGAATTAAATTTCCATTTTTATCGGAAATTGGAATTGAAACTGAAAGATGATGTGATTTGAGTAAATTTAATAGGGATAATTCTTCTTGGATTTCCGTTTTTGTTCTCCAGTTGCGACAATAAACTCTAACCACATATTTCGTACTTGGAGTAGTTAAAAAATAGGTATGATTTACTCCTGTTCTAAAAAGTTTACAATCGAAATTATGTTCTAATTGATACTTTTCGTTAATAAGTTCTCCTAATTCTGTTGGTGATAAAATTGAAGCTATTACTGGGAAAGTTTTCATTTAAATGTTGAGTTTGTTTTATAATTGCGGTTAACTGGACTTGTCGAAGTGCGAACTTAATTTGAACGAATGTACAATTCAGAGCCAAAGCTGTTCTACTATTTGTAAACTTACAAAAAATACGAATATGGACAGCTTTTGGCGTATTAGAAAACAAGAACGTTCAATTCAGCCAAAACCCCGCATTTTGCTAAGCCGAT
>NZ_DLJI01000015.1:0-3253 GCF_002484185.1 Empedobacter sp. UBA7620
GTAGCTGTACCTGCTACTGCTAGAGTTATATTAATTGAAGCGTAATCATCTGTATCATTATTCACAACATTGCCTGCATTAGCTATAGAGCCTACTGCTAATCCAATAAGGCCCGTTCTTTGCGAAACAATAGATGATGAAAAACTTGGAGCTACAATTTTAGTTTCCACATTACAATTAAGTTGGGCAAATGTCAAATTAGGTGATATAGTTATAAAAAATAGAAAAAAAATCTGTATAATATTTTTCATGTTTATAGTAGTTGTTTAATTAATAAATCTTTGATTGGCAGTAGAAATATTAATTAATTAACTAAATAATGAAGGAGAGCGTATTTCTAAGTGAGACAAGCAAATTGCATAATCACAAAAAATATAATTATAAGTTGAAAGTTTTAATTTAATCTTAGGTTCGTAATTCTTATTAAAAGAATTTGAATAAAAAATAATTATATTAAAAGAATTGATAGTATAGAGTGCTAAAAGAATTGATTTACTACTAATGAAAAATGTTGATTCTTTATATGGTAAATAACATATTTTTTTATTTATTAGTGTAGATAAATCATACGAATTATTTCTGCTTTTTTTAAGATTTGAGTTATTTGTATTTTTTCTTTTGATTTTTTCTTTTGATTTTCTTTTTTTTATATTTTTTTCATGGTTAATAGAATCTTTAATTTCACAATTAGATATAATTGTATTTTTAGAAATGTAAAAAGTCGTATTTTCTTTTATTGTTACTAAACCTTTAGAAATTGTTGGAATAGAATCATCTCTTTCTTTTATTTCAACATTATAAGCATTAACATAAATTGAACAAAAAAAGCAAAACAATAAAAGGTAAGTAGATGAGAAATGATCGAGAAATAGAAATAAAACTCGTCTCATAGTCATATTAAATTAGTTAATTTAACTAAATTTAGTTATTATTAAATAAATAACGAAATTTTTTATAGAATTTATCAAATAATATAAACATTACCTAACAAATCAATAAAATATTTATAAAAACATAAATTATTATTTTTTGAATAAATCTTTTATTAACTCTTAAAAATAATAATTTAACTAGATAGCTATAATTTTTTAATTCAATGTAAACTACATTTAAATAATACCTTTTTAAAATCTCACCGTAATCATCATTTCAATTCTTTTAAAATTATATATAAATAGATTTGGCTACAACAAATAGTGTGTTTTAAAATTTATTTTATATTTATTAGTATTTTATTATACTATTATTTATTACATTTGCTAAAATTATTAAATAAGAAAAAATATGAAAAGAAGAATTTTAATATTACTCATAGTAGTATTTTCTACTTTTTGTAGTGCTCAAGTAGAAATCTATCAATTGTCCAGTCATATTTTAGATAATTCTACTGGAGAGCCTGCACCATCTGTTTCAGTTACATTACAGAAAATGAATGTGGACAATTCGTGGACTAAGGTAAGTACACAAATTACAGATAAAGATGGTAGAATAGGGAATTTTTTACCTTATGGTCAGAATAATGACGGTGTTTATAAACTCGTATTTCATATTGAATCTTATTTTGATAGAAAAAAGTTGCAAACATTTTATCCTTTTATCGAGATTGTTTTCCATATTAAAGGGGATAAGCATTTTCATGTACCATTGACTTTATCTCCTTATGGCTATTCTACATATAAAGGAAGTTAAAAACAAGATATGAAAAAAAGAATAGCCATTATTGGATCTGGATTTTCTGGTTTATCAGCTGCTGCTTATACAGCAAAAGAAGGACACGAAGTACATGTATTTGAAAAACATAATCAGCCAGGCGGAAGAGCAAGACAATTAAAAACAGAAGAAGGTTATGTATTTGATATGGGACCTAGTTGGTATTGGATGCCAGATGTTATACAAGATTTCTTTGAGGATTTTGGTTATACTACTTCTTCTTTTTTTGAATTGATATCGTTAAATCCTCAATTTGAGATGATTTTTTCGGATGAAAAAATAGATGTACCTGAAAATTTTGAAGCACTAAAAGAAACCTTCGAAAAAATAGAGAAAGGAGCTAGTTTTCAATTAGAAAAATTTATGAAATCTGCCAAATTCAAATATGAAGTAGGAATGAAGGATTTTGTACATAAACCTTGTGCCAATTGGAGTGAATTTATTTCTCTTAAAATTGCTAAAAGTGCATTGAGATTAGATTTACTATCTAATTTTAGAGCCTATGTTGCACGGTATTTTAAAGATAAGAAATTGAGAGCTTTAATGGAGTTCCCCGTAATATTTTTGGGCGCATCTCCTGAAAAGATTCCTGCATTGTATAGTTTGATGAATTATGGCGGTTATGTATTAGGTACTTATTATCCTAAAGGAGGTTTTTATCAGCTGGTATTAGCAATGAAAAAAGTAGCAGAAGAACAAGGGGCGCACTTTCATTTTAATTGTAATGTTGATAAAATAAATGTAAAAGATAAAAGTGTAAGTTCACTTGTAATAAATGGTGAAATCTATGAATTTGATGAAGTGATTGCTTCTTCTGATTATCATCATACAGAAACACTTTTGAACGCAGAATATAGAAATTATACGGCTGACTATTGGGAAGAAAGAACATTTGCTCCATCTTGTCTGATTTTTTATCTTGGTTTTAATGAAACTATTCCGCATTTAAAACATCATACACTATTCTTTGAGCATGAATTAGATCTACATATAGATAGCATATACGAAAAGAAAAGATGGCCTGAAAAACCNNNNTTGTTTTATGCTTGTTGTCCATCAAAAACTGATCATTCTGTTGCACCAGAAGGGAAAGAAAATTTGTTTTTGCTAATGCCGATTGCAACAGGAATAGATGACAATGAATTTGTGCGTCAGAAGTATTTAATGGAAATGCTTTCACGATTAGAAAAGCATACAGGTGTTGTAGATTTGCAATCTAAAATTGACTTTAAAAGAAGTTATTGTGTCAAAGATTTTGTGTCAGATTATAATGCTTATGGTGGTAATGCTTATGGATTGGCTAATACACTTAATCAAACAGCAGTATTAAAACCTAAAATAAGAAATAAAAAGCTAAAAAATTTATTTTATACCGGTCAGTTAACTGTTCCTGGACCAGGAGTTCCTCCCTCTATTATATCCGGTAAAATAGTGGCCAATGAGATCAACAAAATAAAAAAGTAATTCTATATGAAACAATTATTTGATGAGCTTTCTTATTCGGTGAGTAAGATGACAACTCAAAAATATAGCACAAGTTTTT
>NZ_DLJI01000015.1:3306-16301 GCF_002484185.1 Empedobacter sp. UBA7620
TAGCACAAGTTTTTCTTTGGGTATTCTCGCTTTAAAACCTTCTATTCGATCAGCTATTTATGCGATTTATGGTTATGTAAGGTTGGCAGATGAAATCGTAGATAGTTTTCATGGATATAACAAAGAGAAGCTTTTAAAAAGATTGAGAAAAGAAACTTTATATGCATTAAATGAGAGGATATCGCTTAACCCCATCTTACAATCATTTCAAGAAACTGTAAATTATTATAAGATTGATAAAGAACTTATCGATCAATTTTTGAGTAGTATGGAAATGGACTTGCAACAAATAGAATATGACTCGGACTTATACAAAACCTATATTTTAGGTTCTGCTGAGGTAGTAGGACTCATGTGTTTACAGGTTTTTACAGATGGTAATAAAGATAAGTATGCAGAATTAAAACCTTATGCGATGAAATTGGGCTCTGCTTTTCAGAAAATTAATTTTCTTCGAGATTTGAAAGAGGACTATCATATTTTGGGAAGAACTTATTTTCCGAATGTGGATATAAGTGGTTTTGATAATAAGATAAAATACGCAATTGAAAAAGAAATAGAAGAAGAATTTGATGAAGCGTTGATTGGGATTAAAAAACTTCCAGCTTCTTCAATTTTTGGTGTTTATCTAGCATATAAATACTATCTTTCTTTGTTTAAGAAGATCAAAAAAAAATCATCCAAAGAAATTTTAAATGGAAGAATTAGAATAGCTAATTCTGAAAAAGTTTTTGTTGCGTTTAAAAGTTACATAAGATATAAAGCTGCTTGGTTATGATTAAAATGTTAGGGTTTCTCATGGTGGGATTTTTAGGTTTTATAAATCACACTGAGGTAGTTCTAGAAGAGCTAAGGGCTAATTATGCTAAGTTATCTAATGACAAAGAATTATGTGCAAATGTAATAGTTGAATTGGACGATATAAAAAATAAATCTGCTATTTATTTGGGTTATTTAGGTGGTGCTCAAACAATTAATTCCAAGCATGTGTCTAATCCATTAAATAAGCTTAAAACTTTTAATAAAGGTAAAAAGAATATAGAGGAGGCGATACGTATAGAACCTGAAAATTTGGAATTGCGATTCATTCGGCTATCGGTACAAAAAAACGCACCCTCATTTTTGAACTACTATTCAAAGGTTGAAGAAGATACGCAAATCTTATCAGAAAACTGGCATAAAATAACGTCTATAAATTTGCGTAGAAATATTGAAAAAATTTTAAACAAATAAGTGATGAAGTACCGTTTGTATAGAGAACAACAGCTGTATTGTGATATTGATACAGCTTGGCGATTTTTTTCTTCTCCAATGAATCTTTCGGAAATCACACCTAAAGATATGGCTTTTACAGTTTTGTCAGAAGATCAGGATCAGCCAATTTTTGAAGGTATGCTTATCGATTATAGTGTGTCACCGCTATTGGGTATTCCTTTGAAATGGCAGACAAAAATTATTCAAGTAGAGCCGCAGCAAAGTTTTACAGATTTTCAACAAAAAGGTCCATATAAATATTGGAAACATTTTCATGAATTTATTCCCAATGAAAAGGGGATTTTAATGAAAGATACAGTAGAATATGAGCTTCCTTTTGGAGTTTTGGGAAATGTTGTTCATTCTCTTTTGGTGAAAAAAAAGTTGAATAGAATATTTGATTATCGTCATCAAGTATTAAAGCAATTATTTAATACTTAGGTGTATGAATTTATTTTTAGTATTGCTAGTATTTGTACTTATGGAGCCTGTCACATGGTTTATTCATAAATATGTGATGCATGGATTTTTATGGTTTCTCCACAAAGATCATCATGATCATAGCCATAAAGGATCAGTTGAAAAAAACGATTATTTTTTTGTGATATTTGCGATTCCGACTATTGCTTTGATGTATTTTGGTTCGCTCAATAATTATAGTTACTTGTTTTTTGTAGGGGTAGGAATTATGCTTTATGGCATGGCGTATTTTTTTGTGCATGATGTTTTTATTCATCAACGACTAAATTATTTTAAACGAATAAAGAATCCGTATTTTCTTGCTCTTCGTAGGGCTCATAAACAACATCATAAGCATCTAAATAAAGATGATGGAGAATGTTTTGGGTTTCTATATGTTCCTTTCAAGTATTTTAAAATGTACTTTAATTCTGCGCAAAAATGATGTCCTATACTTATATTTTGATTTTATTTTTTACAATAATTATTTGTTTCTTATCATCTTTTGATTCTCGTATTCTTTTTCACCGTCATTTTGGAGCTTTTTTTAAGGCAGCACTTGTTGTAGCTGTTCCATTTATTGCATGGGATATTTATTTTACAGCTAAAGAAGTATGGTGGTTTAATACAGATTATACACTTGGTTTTTTTATAGGAGGTCTACCTTTAGAAGAATGGTTGTTTTTTATTTGTATACCATTTTCCTGCATATTTACCTATTTCTGCTTTGATAAATTTTTTAAATTAGATTGGCTTTCCTGTTTTAATAACCTGATTGTTTTTTTTAGTGTGATTGTTTGTTCAATCGTCGCTTTACTTTATTATGATAGAATTTATACCCTATTAACAGCTGTTATAACATTGGTTGTTTTACTGTACTTACACTTTGTTCGTTGTGTAGATTGGATAGGAAAAGCTTCGTTTGTTTTCACTATTCTTATGCTTGGTTTCTTTCCTGTAAATGGTATTCTAACAGGTACAGGATTAGAGTCGCCAATTGTAAATTATAATCCTGATGATTTTTTGGGAATCAGAATGGGAACTATACCAATAGAAGATGCTGTGTATGGATATACGCAATTTCTTTTAGTTCTCTATTTTTTTAAACAATTTAAATCAAAATCTCATGAAAATGAAAAATAAAATACTATTGAAAACAGCTTGTATAGGATTGTTAATACTTTCCAATTCATGTTCCTCTATTCCTAAAAAGGCAGAAGCTGTTCGAAATTTTGAAGTTGATCGGTATTTAGGTACTTGGTTTGAAATCGCTCGTTTAGATTTTCGTTTTGAAAAAAACTTGGATAATGTCTCCGCTAACTACACTTTTGATAAAAAAGGAAATCTGATGGTTTCAAATAGCGGATTTAATAAGGATAAACAAGTATGGAAGCAAGCTATAGGTAAAGCAAAATTTAGAGACGGTAAGCAAATAGGAAAGCTAAAAGTAAGCTTTTTTGGACCTTTCTATGCTGGTTATAACGTAATTGCTTTGGATAAAAACTATCAATATGCATTGGTTATAGGTAAAAATCTAAATTACTTATGGATTTTATCTAGAACAAAAGATATTCCAGATAATATTAAAACAAACTTTCTTGCATTAGCTTCAGAAATTGGTTTTGATATATCGAATTTGGTTTGGGTAGAACATAATCGAAATGATAATCCATTTTTAAATGAAAAATAAAATTTCCATTTTTTGGTTTCGAAGAGATCTTCGTTTAGAAGATAATGTTGGACTGTACCACGCTCTTTCATCTGGAGTTCATGTGTTACCTATTTTTATTTTTGATGAAGGTATTCTACGACAACTGGATGACAAGAAAGATAAGAGGGTGGATTATATTCATCAAGCGCTTCAAAAGATTAATGATCAATTAAAATCCTTTGGGACAAGTCTCCATGTATATTATGGTGATCCTTTCAAAATTTTTAAGCAACTTTCTACAGAGTTTGCTATTCATTCTATATTTTGNNTTAAAAGAGATACTTCAATTTACAATTATTTTAAGTTATATAACATTTCGTTTAAAGCATTTAAAGATCAAGTAATTTTTGACAAGAAAGATATTTTAAAGAAAGATGGTTCTCCTTATACAGTATATACTCCGTATTCAAAAAAATGGAAACAGATTTTGAAAACTGAAGATTATAAATGTCATAAGCCTGATTATAGTAAATTTTTGAAAACAGAATTCAAAACGATTCTTTCACTGAAAGAAATTGGTTTTTTGAAAACTTCTATTTTATTTGAACAACCTATATTAGATATTCAAATCATTGATAATTATCATTCTTATAGAGATTATCCCGCTAAACAAGGTACAACACAATTAGGTATAGCTCTTAGATTCGGGACTATTAGTATACGAAAATGTGTCGCATTTGCGATAAAGCACAATGAAACGTGGTTAAATGAATTAATTTGGAGAGAATTTTTTATGCAAATACTCTATTATTTTCCGTATGTTGTTCAACAACCTTTTAAAGCCAAGTATAGTGCTATTAAATGGAAGAATAATGAGAAAGAATTTAAATTATGGTGCGATGGAAAAACAGGCTATCCTATTGTAGATGCAGGAATGAGAGAACTTAATCAAACTGGGTTTATGCATAATAGAGTAAGGATGATAACAGCAAGTTTTTTATGCAAGCAGCTACTCATTGATTGGCGTTGGGGCGAAGCTTATTTTGCATCAAAACTAAACGATTATGATTTGTCTGCAAATAATGGTAATTGGCAATGGGTTGCTGGATCAGGATGCGATGCAGCACCTTATTTCAGAATCTTTAATCCAATTCTTCAAGCAGAGAAATTTGATCGAGAATCACTTTACATTAAAAAGTGGGTGATGGAATTTGGAACTAATGATTATCCTTCTCCTATAATTCCTCATAATTTTGCTCGAGACAGGGCTATAAGTATTTTTAAGGAATCTATTAAAGACAACTATTAATTTATGAATAAATTATTATTCTTTTTATTTTAATATTTTGTAAATTAACAATACATTTAAGAAAAGAAAAATACAAATGATTAACTTATTGATTTGTAAAAAAAATAAATTTCTTAATTATACAATGACTAAAAGATTTAAAAATTTTAAGACTTCTAATAAACAAATATCTTATACAGATATTATTGTTATTATAATTACAATAATTATTTTAACTTACATATCATTAACATAAATCTTTATTAATTAATAATCAATTCTATTAATAAATATTACTATAGTATTGATTTAATTTAAATTGTACTCTCTTTACTACCTTATTATTTAATCTTAAATACGACAAAATGAGTTTATTTTATAAAATCCATTTAGGTAGTATGATTCATAAAAGAGTTGATGAATTAGATTACAGTACTGAAAAACTATGTAAATTCTTAAAATTAACTAACGCAGAATTATTAGAAATTTATAAAAAAGAGTCTTTAGAAAGTAATCTAATCCTTAAATTTTCTAAATTGTTAGATTACGATTTCTTTAGAATTTATTCACAACATTTAATATTATATTCTGCAAAAGAAAATAAATCAGAAAACAATATTAAAAGTAAACTACCTAACTTTAAAAAAAATGTATATACCCATGAAATAATAGATTATATTCTTTCAAAAATAAATTCAAATGAAATGACTCCTTCTGAAGTTATAAAGAGATATAATATACCTAAGAATACTCTATATAAGTGGTTAAAAAAATATAGTAATTAATTTCGTTATGAGTAGCCCAAATTATAAACTAATTTTTGAGGATATTTTGAGTGATTTGTATCCTGAAAAAAAAGACTTATGCACTAAAATTTTATCAAAAGATAATCTTAACATTTTTGATATTCTTACTTTAAATAAATTAATTTTTGGAAATAGTTTAAATAATCGAAATAATAAATTTAAAACTTATTCAGAAGAAGAAATTCTATATATTTTAAAATTTAAAAAAAATAACAAATTAAAAAATATAGAAATTGCTGAGCATTTCAATTTAAGTAGAAATACAATAACAAAATGGCTGAAAAAATACAACGATAATTATTAAAAAAGAAGAATTTATTATAGAAAATAAAAATCAAATACTATTAACTACAAAAGGTAATAGTATTTTATATAAAGATTTAAAAATTATCTTCAATTTATAATTGAAAATAAATAATCATTAAATAAATAATTTCTATATTCATCAAAATCAATAATTTATATAAACCTAATTAATGTAAAAACTTTTTGTAAAGATTCATAATCTTAATAAAAAAACGTATTATTTAAGAATTTATACAAAATATTAAGTATCAAATAATACTATTTTAAACAATTATAATTATTTTTGTTAATATTAATCTAGTAGGTTTTGGATTAAAAGTAATTTATCAAGAAAGTAAGTTATTCATTTAACTTACTTTCTTTTATTTATATTAACTTCAATTTAAATTACTTTTATTCAAAATTTTGTTTACCGTTAAATATTTTTCATTTGCTACATCTAACAAATTTTCTATTTTCGCATTTTTATCAAAAATTTGCTTATGAAAAAAGTTTAATTTCTTTAAGCTGAATTACAATTATTTATTTTTAGAACTGGAGATGTTTTTAAGAAAATAATTCAACATCATAAAATAAAAAAATATTATTAAGATTATTTATTTACTCTAAGATACTCTTCATTGGCTTTATCAAGCAATTCTGAAACATATATATTTTCTTCAAAAATCTGTTTATGAAAGAAATCCAATTTGCTCAATAAGTTTATAAGCTGTATTTTTTCACTATATAATAGATTACCACTAACAATATTTGTAGCCATTCTTATTTTATCCATATACTCTTCTAATATTTGGACACCAGATTCAGTTAAATGAATGACCTTTTTTCTTTTATCTAAATCAGAATCATGCTGCTCAACCCAACCTTGTTTTATAAGTCGATTAATAATTTGGATTCCTGCAGGTTTATCTTGTATATTCTTCTTAATCAACTCCATTTTAGTCATAGGACCAAATGCTTTTAAATTAATTAAAAATATAAAATCATCTTGACTCGAAAAAGGAGAATCATACATTAATGATCTTGAATAACTTTTGCCATATCTATTAAGATGAACGAAAAGCGTAGATATAACACTTTCAGGGGATCTACCATTTTCTTTGCCCTCCCAATCAGGTTCTTCCCTATCTAACTTTTTAATATGTTCGTCTGAAATCCATTTTTTGAACCCATTAATATCTTTTGGATAGTATTCATTTGAATTAATTTCAAAATCCTCCATCAAATCAATGATATCATATAGCAATTTATAGTTCATAGGTAATAAATAAAAAGATATTTCTATATATTTAAAGGCTACAAATATATAGAAATATTTCAAATATTTAAAAATTAGTTATAAACTACACTAATATTTAAGTCATTAAACAAATAGTCATTGTGAAAGTTCACAATGACTATGAATGTAACAATTAACTGAAGCTACTACCTATAGACTTCTTTTAATTTAATAAATCATAGGTTTAAGTTCACTCTGTTATTGATATAGTTAAACTCTTTGGGTTATATTAATTGGTTTTTAATTAGTTTATAGAAACACACAATATGATTTAATAATAAACAAATTTAAGTTTATATAAACACAATATTACACTAATATTTTATAAGGAAAATTCATTTGAATAATATCTTTATAAATAAGTTTATAGTTGGTTTGATCACTCAATCTTTAGCTTGTATTTTCAATACCGATTAATTAAAACAGTTTTGGGATATTATACCTTTCTATAATTTTTGGAATAGTTTTTTGTTTTGATTTTATTAATTCCATTATAAACTCTATCAATTCAGATGTATAAACATTATTTCGAAACTTTGGTTAGCTTTTAAATACTTTTTCTTTTTTTGAGGCATAATGAGAATACAAAATCAAATGATCTGAATAAATTATTGACGTTATATTTATGTTTTACATTTATTATAAGCTTCGGTAATTTTTATAATATCGTAATCTGGAAACTTATCTGTTCCCGTCCATTCTTTCAATAGAATAGGACAATCACTAATTAATTTAGCAATTCTTTTTTTTGAATTTGATGCATTAACGTATACTATTTCATCATTTTTTACAAGTAGTGAAAAGATTAATTTTTCACCATCATATGGATTAAATGTTCGCAAATAATAATGAGATAATTCACCAACAACAGCTTCTTCAAAAAAATGAGTCCTATCATTTTTTAAGGTTACATATTTTACTAATTTATCATATTCATCATTTACAACAAATGATTTAATATCTTTTGATTTGAGTTTTATTTTTTCATCATTCACTAAGAAGTAAACAACTTTAGAATTATATCCCATTACTTGCCCTTTTAAAGTATCATTCGAGTGATTGATATAATATTCTGATTCGAATTGTGCCTCAATTACAGTTGTGAAAAGTAGAAAAATTATAATTATATATTTCATTTCTAGTATTTAATTAGTAGATCTAATTATATTTATAAAATTAGCATGGATATTTTACTTTTAAATGTTAAAATTTTGATAAAACTCAATACACCAATACTACACCTCACCCCTCTACAGACCTTACAAATAAGGAGTTCATCACTTTCTGTATCGGGAAATAGTCTTAAAAATTATGTTACATAGAAAAAGGTTTTCAATAAAATTGAGAACCTTTTTCATTTTTGGTTTTACGATTTCATCTTAAAAGCAATCAAAAATTCGTCAAAAGTTAGGAAGTCTTTTTTCTCTTTACCGATTATCTGCTTTGCTCTATTGAGTAAGCGTAGACTTTGCCTATACCCCTTTCCCGTAATAATTGATACATCTTTCGGATAAATCACCATTCTTTGTAATTCGTTATTTTTCATTTCTGTAATAATTAGCATTACCTCAATGAAACTTAAATGAATGTTGTTAAAATTTACATCAATAAAATAAGATTTCCAAATCTTACTTGTAATCAAACACTTAGTCTTCGTCGTAAGGGTTGTTTTTCTTATGCAGTAAGTATGATGTTCCATAACTGCATATTGCTCCTACTATTCCCATACAAATCGTATAAACAAGTTGTTCCCATTGAATGGTCGCTACCAAACTTGTCATTGTTCCTCCTATTGTTCCAACAATTAACGATGTATTACTATTATTCATCATCATTACTTTGGTTTTTGTCGTTTACCGTCAATTGACTGACAGCTGATATTACTCCTCCTGCTACGGTCAAATAACCTCCTATGGTCACTAATGTTGCTGGTAATGCTATAGGAGCAGCAATTAATACACCTCCAATTGCAGCTAAGGTTAATCCTATATTTCGTAGTTGTTGGAATAATTTAGGTGTAGGTGCTGTAAAGCGATTAATAATTGTCATGTTGTTTACTTTTAATCCTTAAACTTACTTTTTGATCACGATCAAGTTTATCATTTACTAGAGTTTTAAGTTTTGTAAATGCTTTTCTTGATAACTCTCCTCTCCCTTCACCTGTTAATATGGTTACTGGAGCTATACATCCTTGTAATTCAGTTTTTGCATGATTGGCAGGATGAATCAAAATCAATGAACGATTGGGTACATTTGTAATCAGAAAATGTTGACCAAATTTTGGTGAGCTTCTCTTTTGGATTGCATAACATCCTTCTGGTATACATGAATTGCGGGGTTCGTTCTCCTTCCATGGTAACTCGATCGTATAACAAATAAACTTATCGTTGATGAATAAGCTACCATTTGTACCATTCGGATAATACATTCGTTCTACTACAATTGTCATCATGGTAAATTGATTTCGATTAAATGTGCTGCATTAAAACTTCCATTTTTTAATGGATACAAAACGGTATTCACCTCTTGGTAGAATTCGATTCCAATTGCTAAAGCGATTGTATGTTCTGAATTTGGAGGAAGATTGTTCAATAATTCTACATCATTCACTTCTACCTCATCGTATGGATAATAATCGGTATACGATGTTTTGGTAATGTATTCGTTCTTCTCAAAATCAATTTCTGTAGAAGCTGCTACAAATCGGTAATTGGTAGCTCCTTGTGGTGCTATTATCACATCTAAGGGTTTGTATGCTTCTAATGTAAATTTTGTTTCACCAGAAGTACGTTCTATATCTACTTGTACAGGAATTAAGACCGTTTTTAACCATGATGCCCCTGCATTAAAATCAAAGCCTTTCATCAGTAATTGATTTCCTTTGTGTACATTTCTTTGTCCACGAGCATTTGTAGTATCTTCTTTTAGGATACCATGCATTACTTTTGTGAGACGACTTGATAATTTGCTGTCTTTTGCATTTTTTATGATCGCATTGAATGCGTTTCGTAGTGTTTTTCCAGCAGTACCTGCATTCTTAAATTCTTGCATATTTTCTCTGGTACGCTGAAATCGCGGATCACTCATTATGGTATTACGGTCTATAGAGCTTTTTTCTCTCACCATATAACCATCTTTTGATTTGTAGAAGTTTAAATCTCCGATTGAACCTCTAAGTTTTAAAAAGCCTTTTTGCTTCGCCATTTTTTTAAATTTTTAATTAAACATTGATCTCCATTGCGCAATGGTTTTGTAAAGTTGCAATAGCGATCTGTTTAAAGCAATAGCTAAGTCTTTTTTAGCCCTTGTATGTCAATAAATTACACTAATAAACCATTATATACTTTCTTTATTTTTTTGTTTTTGAATTTTTATAAAATCTAAGGGACGCAAGCCCGTTTCACTGTAAAAAACATTTGAAAATTGTCTTGGATTCATATAACCTGCTATTTCTCCTAATGCCCCTACACTATAATTAAGGTATTGTGGTTGTTCTTGTAATAAATCAGTAATAAATTTTATTCTCAACCGATTGATGTAAGAAGGAAAATTAATTCCTTTGTACTGATTGACACATTTTGATAAATAAGTGGTGTTTGTTGAAAATGATTTTGCCAAACTTACTACTGTTATATTAGGGTTTAAAAATTCTCTGTCCCGCTCAAATTCTTCAAATTTTAATAGTAAACTTTCAAATGCTTCTTTATTCAAATCCTCTTCATCTTTAATCGATATTCTCCGTTCTGTGTAACTTGATTGAGCAGATTCTTCAATAAACAGATTGTACTTTTCGATTAAATGTTTATTTTTATTTCTAGTTTTTACAATTCCTACGATCAATACTATTATTCCAGTAAAACACGCTGCCAATACGTAATATAATTTTTGAGACTTATTCAATATTTTTTCCTTTAATTTGAGCAATTGCACTGTGTCATATTCTTTGTATACAACTTGACTCATTTCTGCATCTAGCTTATAATTTAACTCATCCATTTTTAATAATTGATTGATTACATATAGTTGTCTGTTCGTATCAGAAGCTACCAATGTTTCCTCTAAAATGTTTTCGTATATCGGTCTATATTTAATTTCTAAGAAGTTGTATTCATTGAAAATACTATCTATTTTGTTAAAATATATTATTATATGTTGTTGATTATTCAATTTATCAAATGCCTTTGCTTTGTAGTAATAAATTTTGGTTAGTGTATTAAAATCATTCGTTTTTATTAAAATATCTTCTTTAGTTGATAATAATTGAATAGACGTCACAAATTGATCATTTAAAAACTCATCAATTGCTTTATTTATCGTAAAGTATCTATGGAAAAATTCGTTATTTTCAAGTTTGCTTTTATTTAATCCTAATTGATTCAATTCTTTCGCTTTTGCTTTGTTACCAACTTCTTGATGGAGAGATGCTAATTGATATATTGTATTTAATAAATAGGCTTGGTAATCTTTGTTCTCTGGTTTTGATTGAAAAAAGTTTTTACATTTCAGCAACAATTCTTCTGCTTGGTTATATTGATGTAATTTTATTTTAATCATCGCCATATTAAACGTTACTTTATGCATTAGGTACTGATCTTTTGAATGGCTTAACTCCTGATCTGCATATAAGTAATTTTGTAACGCCTCTCTATAATATTTTGCTTTGTAATAGGCTAACCCTTTTGATAATAAAGCTGTTGCTATTAAATCTTTATTTTTTAATTTCCTGGCAGTAATTATCGCACTATCTGCATATTCTACTTGCGTGTTTAAATGACTTGAAAAAAAGACTCCTTCTTTATAGGCGTAAAACAAATTTAGCTTATCGTTTTGTTTTTTAGCATTTCTAATATAGGCTTGCACATATAGCATCGCATTTGGATGAGTCTTTTCATGTATTAATTCATCCAATTTTTCTATTAAATAGGCATTATCTTTTGAGGCTAAGGAATCAACTTGATTAGCCATTATTAAAAGGGGAAGTAGAAAGAGTATGTATGTGTACACTAGAACTCTTTTCATGGTATAGATCTATTGATTACTACTAAAATACTTTATTTTATATCGTAAATCGTTTATTAAGTACTTAATCGTTTAAAAGTGTATAATTTATAAATTATACATTCTTTTTATAAAATGTACTTGTTGTAATCTTTGTTGTTCTATAAATATCTCTAGTTTTGAATGTCTTTGAACAAATAAGTCTAATCGATTACTTCAAAGAAACTTAAATGATGAATAAAAAAGAGAGGTCATACTTCTCTTTTTTATTGCCTACACTTTACTGCCACTCTACTGCCACTATGTTGCCTTCATCTTGCCTTGATGTTGGGAGTAAGTGGTAAGCGATAAGTGGTAAGCAAAATTTTGAAGTAAAGTTTGTTTGTTTTTTCTTACGGTTTACGGTCTATGCTTAACGTTTTACGTTTTTTTTATTAATAATCAAATCTGTTTGGACAACGGATTTTGTCATTCTGAGCTTGTCTCAGAATCGCATCATATATTTTTGATTTCGACTACGCTCAATCAGTACAGCTCCACTCAATCAACTAACCTCATTTCTACACTCCCCTAACCCCTCTCAAGAGGGAAATTATTTCAATCATTATCCCCTTGAGGGGACTATAGGGGTGTTTTTTTATTACGTTATATGGTCTATGCTGAACGTTTTACGTGTTTTGTCATTCTGAGCCTGTCGAAGAATCTTTCTGTCACTTTGAGACTGTATAGTTGTTAACTGAAACATAGTGATCTACTAACTCTGTTTAATAGGTTTATCTTCTCGATTGCTCTTTTATTTTCCACACCCAGTTCTATGTATCTATGTGGTGAATATTCTTTTCTGTCATTCTTGCTTGTCGAAGAATCTCTTCTTTTCATTTTTGTCTTGACACAAAAACGAAACAAAAAAGTCAAGTCTTTGATTTTCGACGGTCAAAATAAGTTTCAGCCATT
>NZ_DLJI01000038.1:0-6106 GCF_002484185.1 Empedobacter sp. UBA7620
TTCAAATCAAGTAACTGTAAATCTTTTTTCTCTTTTTCGCCCTTTCTTAGGTATGAAATTATCGTTTGATCATGATTTGTAAAATATCTTTTATGTAGTACCTCAACTTGCAAGATTGTTTTTAATGTTTTTAAATCAATTAGATGCAAATTTGATTTATCATCAACAAAAGATAGTATATCATTATTTTTCAAAAATTTCAAAAGAATGATTGAACCCAATTCTTTTCTAACACCTGATTCTGTCTGTATAAGTATAACATTATTTTTATCTTGCATATCATTTACAACAACCCACTTTCCATCGCTACTTACGTCTGTAAATAAAGTATGTTTTGTCCAATTCGAAGTTTTTTGAATCTCTTGCGCTTTTGAAAAGTATCCCAAACAGACAAACAGCATAACTAGTATTGAATTGACATATTTAATAGCCATCGTTTTGAGGATTTAGATTAGGATTAATCAATAATTCGTTTTCTGGAATTGGTAAAATTAAATCTCTTGGTTTCCAATTTGATTTTATAGGTTTTAGAGTTTCCTCGGCTATTTTCCAACGTTTCAAATCAAACCATCTGTTTCCATGTTCTGTAAACAATTCTAGTTTTCTTTGAAGTATAAGTTCTTTTTGAATCTCATTTGGATTAGAAGAATTAAACTGATTTAACCCTGCTTTCTCTCGAATGATATTAATTTCTTTTACTGCCAATGCCAATTCATTTGTATGTAAATAAGCTTCTGCTCTCATCAAGATTATTTCTGACAAACCAAATACAATAGAAAACTCTTTGCTTGAACCTGTATTTGCATTTTCTTTATATTTATACGGTATATACCAAGATTGTGTATTTGTTGTATTGCTTACTTTCTTTGTCCAAAATTGTAACCTTTTATCGAGTGGATTAAACAGGTTTATAAAATCTTGTCGTAAAGCTACCCGAGTTGGAGGTCCGCTATTAATAATAAAATATGATCCTTCTAACGTATTTTCACCATTTATGGTCGATGAAAATTGAAATATTGTAGACTTGCTTTCTTTTTTATATTGATTTTCTATTGGTTGTTGAAATGAAAAGTTCTGATTTTGAACAATTCCTTGCGATTCACTCACTACTTTATCCCATTTTTCTTGGTATAAGTACACCTTACTTAATAGGGCTGACACTGCATATATAGTTGCTCTGTTACTCGCAGTAGACGCCACATTATTTACCAATAAACCTTTTGCTTGGAGCAAATCTTTTTCGATATTATCGTAAACAATCTTTATTTCATCACGGTAAACATATCGATTGATTTGATAATTAGATGTAGTGATATAGGGTATTTTACCATATACATTCATCAAATTAAAATGCGTAAATGCTCTAATAAACAACACTTCTGCTATCAATTTATTTTTTAACTCAAGGGATAAATTCGTTGAATTATTTAATGCCTCTATAGCTAAATTTGTTTCATAAATAATTCTATAATTATTTGCCCATATAGACGTTACAAGTGTATTAGAAGGCAATAATTGATGGGAATGAAACATTGAAAGGTTATTGCTCGTAGAACCATAAAAATCAAGTTCATCTGCATACAAACTAAATAATACGCTTGATCCATTTGTACTTCCCGACAACAAACCATCATTTTTCATGTCTTTGTAAATACTCGCAACTGCTGCATTAGCAGTTTGCTCGTTGTTGTAAACCTTTTCAATTTTTATTTCTCCCTTAGGATCATCAGTTTCAATCCAATCATTACAAGCAGCCAATGTGAATATGGCAATCAATAGGATGAATCTATTCATCACATATATTGTTCTATTATTTTTCATGGTTTTAATTTTTTAAAATGAGATAGTTGTTCCAAATGCAATACGCTTTAATGGAGGTAAAAAATCTTCAATTTGTTCGGGATCCCCTCCTTTGTAGTTCGTAAGCGTTAGCAGATTAAAACCTTGTGCATACAAAGCGACTTTATAATTTTTCTTAAGAGGTACATTGTAGTTTATCGAAAGTGATTTTAACCTCACAAAGGAAGCATCACTTACAACTCCAGTACTTGTATAAAAATAATTTTGAGCAACAACAGCATTTGTATTAGAGCCTGTTGTATAAATTTGCGTACGTCCTTCATCTAGAACCGATGTAGGTTGATTAAAGAATGTACCAGCTGCATTTAATGTATGCAATTCGTTATAGGCTTTCTTTTTCGAAAATTGAAAAAGTACCTCAAGATTCCAATTGTTATAACGAATGGTATTTCCTAAACTTCCATACCATTTGGGATTGAAATCCGTATATATTCTACGATCATCGGCACTACTTATTTTTCCATCATTGTTATAATCCTCGAACATATAAGTTCCATTTACAGGGTTTATTCCTATATAATTGTATAGCTTTGTGATATTTATAGATTGCCCAATAACATATTGATTGCTATAACTGGATTGAGCTAGATTTTCGAACGCTTTTAATTCATTCTTTGGAAATGTAATTAAAAAGGATGTTTCCCATTGCCATTTATCTTTCTTAATATTGGTTGAATGGAGAGCAATTTCTAATCCTTTATTAACCACTACTGCATCCAAATTTGCTTGAATTGTTTTAAACCCTGTTGTATCAGGTAACGAATAGCCTATTAGCTGATTATTGGATTGATTGTGGTAATAGTTTACTTCAAGATTTAATCTATTTTTCAGAAAAGCCAATTCTATTGCTCCTTCTATCTTTCGATTTTTTTCCCATGAAAAATTCGGATTATGTAAACGAGAAGGTGTTAAATAGGTTGTTCCATCATAACCGTCTTGTTTTATAGAATATGTACTCAAATACTGATAATCCCCTATTTGGTCGTTTCCAGTAATTCCATAACTCCCTCTCAATTTACCGAAACTCAACCACGATTGATCACTCAAAAAATGTTCTTTCGAAAAAATCCAAGCAGCGCCTATTGCACCAAAATTTGCTAACTTATTGGCTTCTCCAAATCGACTTGATCCATCTCTTCTTGCTGTAAGATTAAGAATATATTTTTGATACAAACTGTAATTAAATCGTCCATAGACCGCATTGTATTTATATTGTGAAGAAATATCTTGCAGAAATTGAAATGCTTTTGCTGCGCTCATCACATTCATTAGTGCATTATCTGCAAAGCCAACTCCTCTTGTAACCAACTGATTTTGTTCGTTCATCATAAAAGTTGCTCCTACATTCAAGTTAATTTCACTATTTGTCCAACTAAGATGATAATCCAACTGCGGTTCTATTGACCATACTTCTTTTTCATTCTCATTCATTATGACACTACTATCGGCACTTGTATTACCATAAGCAGGATTTCTTACTGTATGTGGATTGAAACTTTTATCTTTTAAAATTGAATGATTGTAACCTAAATTCGTTTTAAATGTTAATTGATCCGTTAAAGCATAGCTCATATTAAAGCTGGTATTCAACACATTTGCATGACTACGATATGTACTATAAGTAGATGCTATAGGGTTTGTCCATGTATTATTTTCCCAATTTAGATTTCCATTTTCATCGAATAAAGCGGGTGCATTGGGAGCTAATTTTTTAGCTGTACGCGCTAAATTTTCTATTGGTAATATATTGTTATCTTCCCCATAAATTAGGACAGTACCTACTTTAAATCTATTGTCTTTAGAAGAATGATTAAGATTAATAAAGGCATTCAGTTTTTTATAGCTATAATCCCCATATAAAACAGACGTTTCTTTCATAAAATTGGTGCCAATCATAAAACTTGTTTGCTCACTACCACCCATAATATTTAGTCTTGTATTATTGGTTGTACCTGTATTCCCTATTAGTACTTTTTGCCAATCGGTGTATCGCGTTTGATCCCATGCTCCATTAATATCATACGCATTTGTTGGGTAGTTTGTAATCCCATCATTTGCAAACGCTTTCTTTCTCATCATGAGGTATTGTTCTGTATTTAGAAGATTTACTTTTTTTGTAATGGAATTGACACTAATTGAAGAATCTATATTAAATGTAGTTTTTCTCTTTTGTCCCTTTTTAGTCGTTATCAAAATCACCCCATTTGCACCACGCGAACCATAAATAGCAGTAGCATCCGCGTCTTTTAAAACTTCAATCTTCTCTATTGATTTTGGATCGATAGAATTTAACGGATTAATGTTTGAATTGGGCATTACGGTATTGGAGATACTGGTGTAAGACATCGAATTCATATCAAACGGAACCCCATCTATTATAAACAAAGGATCATTCCCCGCATTTATACTATTCTGTCCTCTTAACCGAATGGTATAACCACCACCTGCTGTTCCTGTAGTTGGCGTAATTTCTAAACCTGCAACTCTACCCTGCAAGGCATCTAACACATTATTCACAGGCTGATTCTCAATTTCTTTAGCCGTTACACGTGCAATTGACCCCGTTCGTTCTTTATCCTTTACGGAGTAGTATCCTGCATTGATCACCACATCTTTCAGCTGAATACTCTCCTCTTCTTTTGTGAAACGTACATTGATCACGCTTCTATTCAATACCTCTTCTTCTCGAATAGGAAAATCCAATTGCTCAAAAATTAGTTTAGCATCATCATGTTGTAAGGTCAACGAATAATGTCCATTGTCATCGGTATAGGTAGAATTATCGGTTCCCTCCTCCTTTACCATTACGCCCACCAGTGGGATTTGAAGTTCTTTTACCGTTCCAGTCACGGTTTTTCCTGTTTGTGCCAACAAGGGTGTTACACAAAACAATCCCAATAGCACACTTATTATATGCCTATTGAGTTTGAAGTAAAATTTTTTCATAATTTTACAATAGTTTTTTAAAATTCAACATTAGTTTTAAAAGCCTCTCCTTTTCCTATACATCGCGCCAACTTTGTTTTGGGGAAAGGAAGTTTTTGTTTTTAAGTTATAAGTTTTACGCTTAACGTTTTACGTATTTTGTCATTCTGAGCCTGTCGAAGAATCTCATCTCGTTGGTATTCTTAGCTTGTCGAAAAATTTCTTCCTTTCATTTTTTTGAGCATCCAAAAAAACGAAACAAAAAAAGATGCCGACAGTAGTCTCTCAATGATTCAACTAAATAAATTATTTCCATAAAGTTGGCAACTCACTCCACTCAAACACTCCAACTTTTTTATTCCAATAATTTAGAGTTGAATTACATTTCGATTCTAAATCGTCGGATTTTTAATTCTTATTTATATACTCAAATTCACTTTTAACAACGAGTTTAGAAACGGTCATTGCTGAAAAGTCGAGTGTCAATTAGGCGTAAAGAGCGTTAAAATGATTTATGTTCGCATTTCATATGCGAATGTTCTAAAGCATTTAGCGAGTAGCCGTTATTGACCGACTTGTAACAATTTTACCTAAGCTCCACTGGAGCTTCTCCTCTTAATCTCAAATGTTTTTGTGTCAAGACAAAAATGAACGTAATAAAATAATAACTCATGAATAAAAATGAACGTAATAAAATAATGAACTTCTAATTATCTTCTTATTATCACAAATTCCATTTAGAATTTCATCTCTATTATCACGCGCGCGTGAGCTCGTCTACTTTTATCCTATATTCCTCTTAAAATATCCCCCTCCGACAGGTTTTAAAAATTACATTAATAAATGAAAACTAAAAATTAACACTAATCATTTTATGAAGATCATTTATACTCTTTGTGTTGTCTTCGGGGGATAGAGTGTGAATCTGTTTACTCTTTCATAATTTTACATAAGTTTTTTAAATTCAACATTAGTTTTAAAAGCCACTCCTTTTCCTGTACATCGCGCCAACTTTGTTTTTGGGAAAGGGGTTTTTGTTTTTACGGTTTATGTGATACGCTTAACGTTTTACGTTTTTATTCTTATTATATTCAAATTCACTTTTTATAACGGATTTTAGAGTCGACATACGATTTGCAGACGAGTTTCAATCCATTGAAACAAGCGTAAAAAAGATTAGTGAGCGTATGGGAAACATTTAATCTTTTTAGTGCGTGAAATGGGAATTGAACGTCGAAAATCGCGGTCTTGATTTTTTTGGTTCGTTTTTTCATCAAGGAAAAAATGAATGTAAAATACTTTCTATCACTTTTTTATTCAT
>NZ_DLJI01000045.1:0-6208 GCF_002484185.1 Empedobacter sp. UBA7620
CATCAAAATGGTAGATGCTTCAGAACGTTTCTTAACAAACTTGAAAGGTATCGATGAACCAGAAGCAAAACGTAAATCAATTGGTAAAGATTTCGTGGCTGTTTTTGATGAAGAATCAAATAAATTTGAAGATGCAGCATTCTTAGCGCAAGGAACTATTTATCCTGATGTAATCGAATCGCAATCTGTAAAAGGACCTTCTGCAACTATTAAATCTCACCACAATGTTGGTGGATTACCAGAAGATATGAAACTTCAATTATTAGAACCATTACGCGAATTATTCAAAGATGAAGTACGTAAAGTTGGAGTAGAATTAGGTATTCCTCGTGAATTAGTTTACCGCCATCCTTTCCCAGGACCAGGTTTAGGAATCCGTGTTTTAGGTGAAGTAGACGAAGAAAAAGTACGTATTTTACAAGAAGCAGATCAAATTTTTATTGACGAGCTTTATGCACATAATTTATACGACGAAGTTTCTCAAGCTTTCGTGGTTTTATTACCTGTAAAATCTGTTGGAGTAATGGGAGACGAGCGTACGTACGAATATACGGCGGTTGTTCGTTCTGCAAATACGATCGATTTTATGACAGCAACGTGGTCAAAATTACCTTACGAATTCTTAGAATTAGTTTCGAATAGAATTATCAATGAGGTAAAAGGAATTAACCGTGTAGCTTACGATATCAGCTCAAAACCACCAGCAACTATCGAGTGGGAATAAGCTGAAAAATATATCAAAGCCAGCCAATGTGCTGGCTTTTTTTCTATGTAAACTTTAAAAAACTAAATATTAAATGGAACTTTTAAAAGAAAGAATTCTGAAGGATGGAAAAAGTTTCGATGGTGGAATTCTAAAAGTTGATAGTTTTATCAACCACCAAATGGATCCTGTTCTGATGAAAGCAATTGCGTCGGAATTTGTCCAGCGATTTTCGGATTTAAACATTAATAAAATCATTACAATCGAAGCAAGCGGCATTGCTCCAGCGATTATGGTTGGATTAGAATTGAATTTGCCTGTTGTTTTTGTGAAGAAAGCAAAGCCTAAAACAATGACAGATTTTTATGCGTCGCAAGTGTATTCATTCACGAAAGACCGAACGTACGATGTTTGCGTAAGTAGTCAATTTTTGAATGAAAATGATCATGTTATTTTTATTGATGATTTTTTAGCGAATGGAAATGCAGCGTTGGGTGTTGAAAATTTGATTAAACAATCTGGCGCAAACCTTTTGGGAATGGGCTTTATAATTGAGAAATCATTTCAAGAAGGACGCGATCGCTTATTGAATGAAAATATCAGAGTTGAATCTTTAGTAAGATTAAAATCTTTGGGAGACAACTCAATTATTTTTGAAGAATAAAAAATATCAACCAAAAGCCAATTTATATTGGCTTTCTTTTTACTTTTAAAAAACAAAAAACTTACCTTGATAATATGAAAATAAAATTACTTGCCTTAACGCTCTCTTTACTATTCTTTACAAATTGTAATTCGTACAAATCGGCGAATTCAGCATTGGTTTCTGGTAATTTTCAGCAAGCTTTTGAACAATCTACGCAAGCTTATTTCAAAAATCCATCGGAGAAAAATGGAATCAAATATGTTCCATTAATTTTTGAAGCTTATAACAAAGGACAGCAAGAAGATGAAAATAGATTGAAACAAATCGAAACGTTGACAAATCCTTCTAAATATCAGGAAGCGTATCAAATTATTAATCGTTTGCAAGAAAGACAAAAAACGATTGCTGGAATTGATGGAAGATCGATTAGCGGGAAAACGTATAATTTCAAAACAAAAGATTATTCAACAGCTTATAAAACAATTCAAGAAAAGTATGCGCAATTTTTGTACGATGAAGGAAAATCTTTTCTAAATCAAGGAGGAAAACTGAATGCACAAACGGCTTATCAAAAGTTTCAAGTTTTAGAAAGTGTTTATTCAAATTATAAAGATACTCGTAGTTTGATGAATACGGCTCGTACAAACGGAATGTATAAAGTTTTGGTGCAATTGGTGAACAACACAGAAGTTGTTATTCCTAAACTATTAGAGAAAGATTTGTTAGATTTTAATTCGTATGGATTGGATTCTAATTGGACTGAATTTTACACGGGAAAATTAAATAGTTCTTATGATTATGTAATTCAATTAAGTTTTGAGACGATAAATGTTTCACCTGAACGAGAAAAAATTGAGGTGCATAATTTTGAGAAAAAAATTGTTGATGGTAAAGAAGAATTGGTGCAAAATGGAGTAGTGGTAAAAGATAAAGACGGAAAACCCGTGATGGTAGATCGTTATATTACAGTAAAAAGTCGTTTTGAAGAAGTACAACGCATCAAGGAAGCTGCAATTACGGCAAAATATTATTTGATCGATAATCAAAAAGAGCAAGCCATCGATTCTAAAAACTTAGCAAGTCAGTTTATTTTTAGAGATTCTTACGGAACTTACTAAGGTGATCGACGTTCTTTGGATCGAGATTATATAAATATGATTGGTAGAAGACCAGCTCCATTTCCATCAAATGAACAAATGATTTTTGATTGTGGGCAAGATTTGAAACGTAAATTCAAGAACGAAATCATCCGTATGAAGCTTTGATAAAAAAAATGTAAAAAATTTAATCATTTTTTAAAATTCATTTTCAATAGCTTATCACATAAAACGTCTGTTTTAGCTAAAAACTTGTAAAATTAGTTTTGGTGAATTAAAAAACCTTTCTATATTTGCACAGCAATTAAGACATAGACCCATGGTGTAACGGTAGCACATCGGTTTTTGGTGCCGCTAGTTGGGGTTCGAATCCCTGTGGGTCTACAAAAGTCTTATGCCTCGATAAGCAATTGTTGAGGCATTTTTATCTAACCTAGTTAAGAGAAAAGTTGCAAAAATTGAAATAAAATTTAGTCAGACCCATGGTGTAACGGTAGCACATCGGTTTTTGGTGCCGCTAGTTGGGGTTCGAATCCCTGTGGGTCTACAATTTTTTCTTTTCAATTTTAACATAATAATCATGGACAGACCCATGGTGTAACGGTAGCACATCGGTTTTTGGTGCCGCTAGTTGGGGTTCGAATCCCTGTGGGTCTACAGATTTTAAGCTTCAATATTTTTATTGAAGCTTTTTTTATACTATATATTTTGTTATATTTATCATAATTGATTTAGTAAATGACATTAGAGGACATAATTTTAGAAGCTAAAAAAGGGAAACGAAATGCTCAGAACGCAGTGATAGAGGTTTTGTGGAACAAAGTTTATCATTATGTATTTTCTAAGATTAGAAACGAAGAAGAAGCCGAAGATATCGCTATAGAAACGTTTACGAAGGTTTTTACAAAATTGAAATTATATAACGAAGATTTTGACTTTACGACTTGGGTAATTTCTATCGCACATAATACGATGATTGATCATATCAGAAGATCTCCAAAACTGAATATTTCTCTTGATGATGAAACCAATTTTTTAGAAATTTTAGAAGATCATCCTTCGCCAGAAGAACATTTGATTTTAAAACAAGATAATGACACGCTGATAAAAGCTATTGCAAAATTGAGAGAACCTTATCAAAAAATTATAGAATTGCGTTATATCGAAGATAAAACATACAAAGAGATTGCTGAAGAACTCAATTTGACCTTACCAAATGTTAAAGTTCGTCTTTTAAGAGCCAAACAATTGTTAACAGAGGTGATGCAAGATAATATTTAGTAAATTTATTCGTTGAAAATTTGTTGAAGAAAACTGGATCGAAAATGAAGAAGCACATATACCTTACAACAATTATTATCGCAAGTTTATTCTTGACGTCTTGTGGAAGTAGTAAAGTAACTTCGTATAAGAAAACTGGTTCTAAAAAAGTTTATACTTCTTCCAAAAAAAACGAATCTACAGAGGTTTTTCGTTCTAAAAATGCTGATGATAGTGCGCCTCGTGATATAAATAAAATTCTAAAAACGGCAAAATCTTACTTAGGAACACCTTACAAATATGGTGGAGTTACGAAAACAGGTTTCGATTGTTCGGGACTGGTTTATGTAAGTTTCAAGGAAATGAATTTAGAATTGCCTCGTCGTTCGAGTGATCAGGCAGAATATGGAAAAGAAATTACGATTGAAAATGTAAAGATTGGAGATTTGATATTTTTTAATACTTCGGGGAATTCAATTTCTCATGTAGGTATTGTAGAAAGTATTAATCATGATGGTTCAATCAGTTTTGTGCATTCATCTACTTCAAAAGGTGTTATCATTTCTTCCCTTGACGAAAATTATTGGAAAACTAGATTTGTAAAAGCGGTTAGACTTTTATAACTTGACGTGTGCTTAAAAAAAGAACTATATTATTAACTTTTCTAGGATTACTATTTTTTAGTTTATCCATAGTTGTTAATGCTCAAGAAGATAGTGTAAAAATTGATACTGTTAGAATTGAGAATAAAAATCATTCTAAGTTTAGAAAATTTTATCAAAAATTATTATTTAAGAAAAAACCAACGAGTTTTCCTATTCAGCCCAATAATGATGTGGATGATGGAAAATATCAAGGTAAAATCATTCGAAATATTTACTACAAAACACAAGATCCGTTTGGATATTCTTTGCAGGATACGACAAAAAAACCGACAAGATGGATTGAAAGAGCTGGAAATACATTGCATGGAAAATCCAAAAAATTTGTGTTGCGCCAAAATATGTTGTTAAAGCCTGGAGATAGATATGATTCTGTTAAGGCAGCGGAATCCGAGCGTTTGATTCGTACCAATCGTTCTATTCGTCGAGTAGAGATTAAGGAAGAAGCTGTGGGAAATGATTCGGTTGATTTGTATGTTAATTCAATTGATTCTTGGAGTATGTTTATTACAGGTTCGGTTTCGAGTTCGAAAGCTGGGATTCGCGTTAGAGAGCGAAATTTTTTAGGTTTAGGACATGTGTTTGATAATCGTTATCGTCACAATTACAAAACAGGAAATTCGTTATATCAATTTAATTATACGGTTCCAAATATTGCTCAAACTCGAATTATTGGGAATGTACGTTATTTCAAAAATGAAGACAATCATTATACAAAATCAATCAGTTTTGTACGACCTTTTTATTCGCCATTAGCGCATTATGCGGGTGGAGTTTCAGTTGGACAAGTGTATTTTAAAGATTCATTAGACTTCGAAAAACCTATTTTGGTTGATAATCATTTCAAATATAATTACCAAGATTATTGGTTGGCAAGAGCGTTTAGAATTGATGATGGTCATTCAGAAAATATTACCAATTTTATTGTCTCAGGGAGATTTTATGATCGATCTTATACCGAAACACCAACTCCGGAAAACGATCCTGTGAACTTTTTTTCTGACCAAACGAATTATTTAGTAGGGATAGGAATTTCTTCGAAACGATATATCAAAACAAAATATATTTTCAATTATGATATTGAAGAAGATATTGCGATAGGAAAATCATTGGGAATTATAGGAGGTATTCAAAATATTCGCCAAACTGATCGTTATTATCTTGGCGGAAAAGCTTCTGCTGGAGGTTTCTTAAATACTGGTTTTTGGGGATTTGGAGTAGAGTTTGGAGGATTTTTTAATAAAGGAAAATTTGAACAAAAAACGCTATCAGTAGAATTACAATATATGGCAAAATTGATAAGTTGGGGAAAATGGAAGTTCAGAAACTTCATGAAAACTAATTATCTTTTGGGACATGATCGTTTAGATTCTCCTGCAGATCAACTTTCGCTTCATGAACATGATTATTTGGGAATGGCAGGTTTCAAATCGGATAGAGGATTAACAGGTCAACAGAAATTAATGTTCGAGTATCAATTGCAATCCTATACACCTTACGAGTTTTTAGGATTTCGTATTTCGCCATTTTTCAATGCGATGGTTGCGGCAATTGGAGATAACAAAAAATTTATACTGAATAATAACCCAATTTATTCGCGTTTTAGTTTGGGGGTGATGTTGACAAATGATTATTTTGTGTTTAATAATATCAGGTTTTCATTGTCGTATTATCCTTCAATTCCTGGACAAGGTGATAATCTAATCAAGACAAATTTGATTGATAATAGAGATTATCAAATGATGGATTTCGACTTCTCAAAACCAAATTATATTCGTTGGAATAGGTGGGATTAAGACATAAAAAAAGCTTGAAGATTTCTTCAAGCTTTTTTTATGTC
>NZ_DLJI01000050.1:0-53792 GCF_002484185.1 Empedobacter sp. UBA7620
TCTCTTGATTCAATATCGAATTTAATATCTTTTGCCATTTTTATTTATGTTTTGATGTCTTAAGTCTTAAGTCTTAAGTCGAATATGATTAAAAATTAAAAAATAAGTTACTTTGTACTTAATACATTTTACTTATTACAACTAAATTTAGATAATTGCCAAAATATCAGCTTCACGCATGATTAAGTAATCTTTACCTTCTAATTTTAATTCAGTTCCTGAATATTTACCGTAAAGAACTTTGTCACCAACTGCAACTGTCATTGGTTCGTCTTTTTTACCATTACCAACTGCAACTACAATTCCTTCTTGTGGTTTTTCTTTTGCTGAATCTGGGATAATAATTCCTGAAGCTGTTTTAGTTTCTGCTGGAGCAGGCTCAATAACCACTCTATCTGCTAATGGTTTAATGTTTAATTGTGACATATTTGTATTTTTTATTTTTTCTAAATTGATGATTTTTAATCAACGAAAAACGTGCCAATAGCCAATTTCTGCCATTATGGATAAGTTAATTGTAATGAGAAAAAATAAAAATGCCAAGCTGTCAGACAACTTGGCATTTAAAGTAATTTTTATGAATAATTATTTTTTGATAATCACTTTTTTCGTGAATTGTTCGTTACCTGCTTCAATCGAAACAATGTAAACACCATTTGATAAATTCGATAAATTAACTTGTTGAGATTTCGAAGAATTTAACGTGTTTGAATAAACTGTTCTTCCTGCTAAATCTGTCACCGTAATTTTACCTGATGTAAATGATTTTGTAAAATCTAAATTGATTATTCCATTTGAAGGATTTGGAGAAATTGTCGCTAAATCTTTTGAATTGATCTCAGAAGTTGCCAATTTATCAGAAATTTCAAAATTTGAAGCATTTACCGCTAAGAAAACATTATCAATTGCTTTAATCATAATGCGCGCTTCTTTTGTTAACGAAACATTCGTTGGAACTGTGAAATCATATTTTCCATTATTTGGAACTGATTCAGCTAAAACATAATCAAATGTTTTTCCACCATCAACTGATAATAAGATTTTTACGTTTTGTGTATCAATTCCGTTTGCATCCGTTCCCGCAACATCCCAAGTAATTGTAGCAGGATAATTTTGTGTCCAATAATCAGTTGTCGCTTGCGAAGTCACTTTGAATGGTCCGAAATCTTTTGTAACAAGAACAACATTCTTACGATCAGTTTGACCTCCTTTAGGATTGTTATCTCTAACTAAAAGAGAGAATTTTAGCGTACGAGCAACGCTTGGAATAACTTCCCAGTTCATAGGAGCTGGATTTGTCTCTAAAGTTAATTTACCATCAACAATTGATTGTAAATTAGGGAAGTATCTGTATCCTACTGTAGTTGGATTAAGAGATCGAAATGTTGGTCCATTTTTATTAGTAGATACAGGAGGTTGCGTAGCTATTTGTGTATCTGTTTGTTCCCAGTTGTATGTTATTGCATCTCCATCAGGATCAGTAGCTGTTGCTTCCAAAACAAAAGCAGTTGAGTGAGGAATGTTATATGACAATTTATCTAGAGCAATAACAGGCTCATTGTTTCCTGAATCAGTATTTACTGAACAACTTCCATTTGTAGAAGTAATAAAATTATATATATTACTAACACTTACAGTAGAAAAATAAGGGTCACTATTATTTTGTACATTAGGAGGACAAATACCAGCATAAGCCATAATGGTACTTCCACTACCAGGTTCAACAGCTGTAGCGCCTGAGCGATTTCCTCCACAAGAATTGTTAAAAGTATGTGGTGCTCCAAATTGATGTCCCATTTCGTGAGCTACATAATCGATATAGAAAGGATCATTTATTGGTGCTCCTAATCCAGTTACACCTCCTGCTTTAATTGTGCTACAAGGGCTTTGTAAGTAAGCTACTCCACCACCACCAGTAGAAAAAACATGGCCAATATCATAATTATCTACACCTATTTCTCTGTCTAAAACAATTTGATTTTCTTTTAGCATAGCACTTCCACTATTGTTGGTGTATTCATCTGTTGTAATAAAAATAATTTTATCATTATTTTCCACTAGTTCCATTGTTACACCAAACTCTTTTTCATAAACACCATTTACACGAGTCATAGCTACATTTATAGCTGAAATAACAGCTGCTAGTTTTTCTTCGTATGTACCAGATGATAATCCTGCTCTATTTACATGGTATCTAGAGTATTCTATAGTTGTCGCTAAAGCTAAACGGTATTTTCTCATTTTACCATCAATAGCAGTTTTATTCGTAGGTATATCATTTGTGATTTGATTGATTAATTTCTGTTGATATACATCATCTGTATGACAAGAAAAATTAATATTATCATCAACATTTTTTCTACTATAAGAAATGTAAGTTGACAAATCTTCCGTATAAGCATCAATATAAGAAATATCGTGACCATTCTGTATCATTGCACTAAAACCGTGATATGGAGAATAGCTAAAACGGATTGTAGCTTTTCCATCAACAGATTTCCCTACATAAGATTTAATAGTGTTATATTTCTCTTGTAATTTAGGCGCCATAATAGATGCTTCTTCAACAAGATATTTTGTTATTTCTCCATTTTCATTCGGAATGTTTACTAACTGAGCATTATTATTCCCTTTGTTGGCAATAGAATTTAAGTCATTAAGTAAACTTGTAACATCTAATTTAAATAATGTAAATTCTTTAGGAACAGTTGATCTTTCAACTAAATTAGTAGGTTGAAAATTTTTATTTTTCAATTCTTGCCAATGATTACTTTGCGCAAAAACCGAACTTCCTCCCATCAGAAGAGATAAGATAATAAATTTTGTTTTCATAAATTTCAATATTCTAGTGTTAAATAATTAATTTCTTTAGGTATTTCTATAAAAAATAAGTTGATAGATTTATCAGCTTCATCTTTATATTGATGTAGTTTTAAAATGTTTTTTTTAGAAGAACTAGTTAATTCTGAGATTTCGTAACGATCAATATCTTCTTTACAAATAACTGCAATATTTTTATTTGAGAAGTCAATTATTTCTAATGGAGCGTTTCGTTGTCCCGGAATAATTAATGACTTTTGAAATTCATCAAAATCTTTCATATTTGAGAAAACTTTTATTTCGTTTTTACACCCTTTGCCATCAAATGCAGTTCTAAAAATATTTAATTCATTCATAGAAATAGTTTTTAAAATTTTTTGTTGACCGCAATTAATAAGAAACAAAGATATTAAAGGTATAAAGAAGTAATAGTGTTTCATATTCAGTGTTTAGGACTAAATTATGAATAAATATTCAATATAAGGCATTAAAAAACGCGAATCATTCGATGATTCGCGTTTTTTAATTTATTTTCTTATCAAAATTACTTCGCTGGTTGAGCTGGTAATTGATTTTGACTTGCTCCGTTTGCAGCAGGTTGTGTTGGTAAATTATTAGCCGGTGCCGTAACATTTGGCTTAATTGGTTTTATCGCATTTGGATTTTCATGCGAAGCACTTGCTCCAATAATCAATACGATTACAGCGATAAATAATCCCCAAGTTGTGTTGTCTAAGAATTTATTTGTTCTTTGAACTCCAAACATTTGGCTTCCTCCACCACCTCCGAAAGTAGAAGATAATCCTCCTCCTTTAGGGTTTTGAGATAATACGATTAGTACTAATAATACACATAAAATCATGATAATAATCATGAAAAACTGAAATAGTCCCATTTTATTATTTAGAGTTTTTTAAATTTTCAATTTCTTTAATTCGATTTGCAAATAAACTATTTTTTTCTGGATATTTCAAAATTAATATCTTATAAGCTTTAATTGCCTTATCATATTTTTTTTGCTCAATATAAATCTGAGCCAAAGTTTCGGTCATCAAATCCGAATATTCTTCCGTGTTCTGAACGAAATTTGATGGTGTGCTGACTGGTGTAATATCCGTTTTTTTCATCGGAACGATTTTCGGATTTTTTTCCAAAAAGTCATCAATCAACTTATATTTTATTTCTCTTTCTGCAATTTCTTGCTCTTCTTCAATCTCTTGTTGTGTTTTTGATTGAGAAGGAACTTTTTTCAACCAATCTGAAAAAGAAAACGTCGATTCATCCGAATTATTTTCAATGATCTCTACTTTTTCTTCAACCATTTCAGGTTCAGATTCTTCAATTACTTCAGCATTTTCAGACAATCCTTCTACAATTTCTTCTTCCTGATTATCTTCTATTGTTACTATTGTTTTAATTACTTGCTGAGGTTCAGATTCAATAATTTCAATTCCAGAAGTTTGTTGAACAGCATTTTCGATATCATTCTCAGAAGTTAAATTTTCTTCTTTCGAATGATTTTCTACCACAACTTTATTCGTGATTTCAGCAACTTCGTTCAATTCTTCATCCGAAATAATATCAACCACATGATCTGTTCTCAATTCCGATTCTTCTGTATCATTTTCGATCATTTCGTCCACAATATCCTCATTAATTTCATCAGAATTTATGTCAGAAATAACCTCAATTTCTTGATTAGATTCTTCTTCCTTTTCTTCAATGATTTCATCAACAACTTCAACTGTTTCGTTATTGTTTTCGATGATTTCAGAAGTAGAATTTTCTAAAATAGGTTCAGAAATAATTTCGTTTTCAACTAATTCTTCCACTTTTTCTTCTTCCATTTTAGGAGAAATAGTTTCATTTTCTACTTTAACCTCTTTCTGAATTGGTTCCGAATTGATGTAATGATACAAATCGACACGATTGCTGCTGTGAATTGAAGTTTTGTTCAAATAATCCTCAAAAGAAGGATGATTTTCCTTTTTCAAACCATAAAGTAACAAAGCACGCAATGTGTAGAAATACGGATATTTTTCTACTTCTTTTTTAAGAAGTGGAATGTCCGATTTCTCAACTTCGTACGGATGTGCTACTAAATATTCAATTCTGGTCATTGCTCAAATATAAGGTTATTTTTTTTACCAATCCATCGCAATAGACGCAAAAACTTGGTCGCGAATATCATCAATAATTAATGGAACAATTGACGATTCTACAGCGCTTAACATCGCATTTCCGTCATATAATTGGAAAGCAGAAAATGTTCTGTCATAACTTTTTGATTCGTCTTTATTGTTGATATATCGAACTTTTACATAAATCGTCAAACGGTTTTTTGCTGCAATATCATTTGATTGAATTGCTTCAGGAACAACATCGTATCCCGTAATTTCACCTTCGATAATTAAGTCAGAATTTTCGTTAGAATTTAACTTCAATTTCGTTCTACTTCTAAAAATATCTTGAATTGCAATCGTTAAATCTTGACTTAAAGTAGGATTTTGTTGAGGTGCGTAATTCGGGAAAGTTGCCACATAAATTGTGTTCCAATCATCTTCAATTGCCGCTCCTGAAAGGGTATATCTTATACATCCTGTTAAACTAAAAATAGCAAAAATACTAAGGATGAATAGTTTTATTTTGTTCATATTACAAATGATATTGTTTGATTTTTCGGTACAATGTTCGCTCAGAAATTCCCAATTCGTCAGCCGCCATTTTACGTTTTCCTTTATGTTTTTCTAACGCCAATTTTATCATTTCCTTTTCGTTATCTTGCAACGAAAGTGACTCTGGTTCTTCGATTGGACTTACGTCGTATACATCGTTTGAATAATCGTATTGCGGTTGTTTATAACTTGGTGTGATTGGAGCAGATTTCGTTGGAACCAAATTATATTGACTTGGAACAAAATCTTCTTCTGGTTCGTTTTGATCTTGATAAACGCGCTGAATCAATTCTTGCGTATTACCATTAAAATCTTCCACATCTTTGTGTTTGATCAAATCTAATGTTAAAGCACGCAAATCGTTCAAGTCTTTTTTCATGTCTAATAAAACCTTGAACAATAATTCGCGTTCCATAAAATCAGAAGAACTTCCATCTTTCGATTTATTTGTAACCGTTAACATTGTTGAATTATTAGGTAATAATTCCATGATTTTTTCTAACGAAATCACACGGTCTTTTTCAACAACAGAAACCTGTTCAGCAAAATTTCTCAATTGACGCACATTTCCTGGCCAAGGATAATTTGCAATATAGTTTTGCGCTTCTGGAGAAAGCTCAATATGAGGCATTCGATATTTATTTGCAAAATCTGAAGCAAATTTTCGGAACAATAAATTAATATCTTCCTTACGCTCGCGTAAAGCTGGAATATCAATTTGAACTGTATTTAATCGATAATATAAATCTTCACGAAATTTACCTTTTTCAACAGCTTCTAATAGTTTTACATTCGTTGCAGCAACAACACGAACATTTGTTTTTTGAAGTTCTGAAGAACCAACTTTCATAAATTCGCCCGATTCCAAAATACGTAACAAACGCACTTGTGTAGCTAAAGGTAATTCACCAACTTCATCTAAGAAAATTGTTCCGCCATCTGCTACTTCAAAATAACCTTTACGTGTTTGTGTAGCACCTGTAAAAGCGCCTTTTTCGTGTCCAAATAATTCAGAATCTATTGTTCCTTCTGGAATCGCACCACAGTTCACCGCAATATAATTGTTGTGTTTGCGTGCTGATTGATTGTGAATAATTTTCGGAATAAATTCTTTACCAACACCACTTTCTCCGATGACAAGAACAGAAATGTCGGTAGGTGCAACCTGAATCGCCTTTTCTAAAGCACGATTCAAGGCTACATTATTTCCAATGATTCCAAAACGTTGTTTGATAGTTTGTAAAGAATCCATTTTTTAATTTTTTAGGTTTTCGAAAAATGATTTATCAAATTTCAATTATTGTCTTATTAAAACCGACATTTCGAGTGAAATTCTTTAGAATTTTGTATCGAGAAAAAGGTTTTAAACTATTAAAATTCTATTCTCGATACAATTTTTAATCATTTTATTCATAAAAATCACTCGAATTGACGAATTTTATTTTTAGTATACAATTGACAGATTGATTGTTGAAAAAGATAAATTAATCTTCAATCATTTCACCAATCAAAGTTGCCGTTGTACAGCTATTTGCTTTTACGTTTACAAAATCACCAACTTTAGTTCCTTCTACTTTAGGGAAAACTAAAACTGCATTTTGCGTATTACGTCCGTACCAGAAATTTTCGTCACGTTTAGAGTTACCTTCAATCAAAACTTCATGAATTTTTCCAACATAACTATTCATACGCTCAGCAGAATGTTTTTGTTGCATTTCGATGATTTCTTGTAAACGACGTTTTTTATCTTCTGGTAAAACATCATCAGGCATTTTTTTGTGCGCTGGTGTTCCAGGACGCTCAGAATAAGCGAACATATAACCGAAATCATATTTCACATATTCCATTAACGATAATGTATCTTTGTGTTCTTCTTCTGTTTCGCCACAGAAACCTGCAATCATATCGTGAGATAAAGCACAATCTGGAACGATACGACGAATTTTATCAATTAATTCGAAATATTCTTCACGAGTATGTTGACGATTCATACGTTCTAAAACAGTCGTAGAACCCGATTGAACAGGTAAGTGAATGTATTTACAAATGTTTTTGTGTTTCGCCATCATTTCTAATACGCTTTCTTCCATATCTTGTGGATTAGAAGTTGAGAAACGTAAACGAATATTAGGAAACTGCGTAGCAACCATGTCTAATAATTGCGCAAAATCTACAGCAGTCGCTTTCTGAATATCAGTTGCATTTTTGAAATCCTTTTTTGGTCCTCCACCATACCATAAATATGAATCGACATTTTGACCTAAAAGTGTAATTTCCTTGTAACCAGATTCTGCTAATTCTTTACATTCATTCAAAATTGAGTGCGGATCACGAGAACGCTCACGACCGCGCGTAAAAGGTACAACACAGAACGTACACATGTTATCACAGCCACGAGTAATCGTAACGAAAGCTGTAACGCCATTTCCACCTAAACGAACAGGAGAAATTTCGGCATACGTTTCTTCTTTTGATAATTGTACATTTACTGCATCACGACCATCTTCTACATCGTTGATTAAGTTTGGTAAATCGCGGTAAGCATCAGGTCCAACAACGATATCAACTAAATGTTCTTCTTCAAGAAATTTATGTTTCAAACGTTCCGCCATACAACCTAAAACACCAATTTTAAGACTTGGATTTTGTTTTTTGATCGCGTTTAAAGTTCCTAAACGTTTACGAACTGTTTGTTCCGCTTTTTCACGAATCGAACAAGTATTTAAAAGAATTAAATCTGCTTCGTCAACTTTTTGAGTGGTTTGGTAACCTTCGTTATTTAGAATAGATGCAACAATTTCACTATCCGAGAAATTCATTTGACATCCGTAACTTTCTAAGAATAATTTCTTTGTTGCATTACGAGTAGGAGCAGTCATCAAAGCCTCTCCTTGTCTTGCTTCATCTATATGTTTTTCTTCTGTATGCATTCTAAAATGGATATTTTATCGTGCAAAAATAATAAATCTATGTGACATATTGGCAGTAAAATTTTCTTTTGCATTTTATTAACATTTTGTAGATTTGAGGAAATCTAAAAAAAATATAAAACTATGGATGATAGAATTAGACAAAGAATAGAAGAAATTAAGCAACGTGGAGTTAATATAAACGTTGGAGATATTTTTTCAAAATCATGGGAAATTTTTTCGGGAATCGCATTATATGCAATTCTTGCAATTGTAATTACATTCGCAATTAGCTTCACAATTAATTTTATTTTAGGATTAATCATTTCGGTACCTACTTTTGCTATTTCAGATATGTCTGATGTAGATGAAGTTTATGCGGAAGCTTTATCTCCTTTAGCGTGGGTGAGTAATATTGTTAGTATTGTAGTTGCAGCAGCTTTAGCACCGATTACAGTAAGTATTTTGACAATGGCTAAAAAATTTAATAAACATCAAAATCCTGACTTTTCAGATTTGTTTATTCATTATAAAGATGGAAAATTTGGGGTGATTTTTACAACATATTTAGCTGTTCAATTTTTAGGATTCATAGGTATTTTATTATGTATTGTACCTGGGTTCATTTTCTATGTTACATCAATATTAGCAATTCCGTTTGTTTTGTTTACAGGTTTTACAACAACGGAAGCTATAAAATCAAGTGTAAGTATTTTATTTAAAAACTTCGGATCAGCATTTGTTTTTTGTTTGGCTTGTTTTGGAGTCGCAATTTTAGGAGCACTTGCTTGTGGAGTTGGATTATTAGTAGCAATGCCTCTAATCTATATTGCGACATATGTTTTATATGAAACAGTTATAGGAACAGAAGACGACGAACAATCAGAAATAGACAAAATCGGAACAGATATTTACAAGGATAATCCTTACATGAAATAGATAAAAATACGGAGCAGTTGAAAATCATTTTTGGCTGCTTCATTTTTTTGTTATTAATTTTGCAGAAATTTTTTAAGAAAACAATATGTCTAAAAATCTCGTTATTGTTGAGTCCCCAGCAAAAGCTAAAACCATTCAAGGTTTTTTAGGTGATGATTTTATCGTGGAATCAAGTTTTGGTCACGTGGTCGATTTACCAAAGAAAGGAATGGGAATCGAAATCGAGAATCATTATAAGCCAATATACGAAGTAACACCTGATAAAAAGGAGGTTGTAAGTAAACTAAAAAAATTGTCTTCGAAAGCCCAAACAATTTGGTTAGCATCCGATGAGGACCGCGAAGGAGAAGCAATTTCTTGGCATTTGTATCACGTTCTTGGATTAGAAAAGAAAGATACAAAACGTATTGTTTTTAATGAAATTACAAAAAAAGCGATTCAACGTGCGGTAGAAAATCCACGTCAAATTGATGAGAATTTGGTTGATGCACAACAAGCTCGTCGTGTTTTGGACAGATTAGTTGGTTTCGAAATGTCGCCAATTTTATGGAAAAAAATCAAACCAGGCTTATCTGCAGGTCGTGTTCAATCAGTTTCTGTTCGATTAATTGTTGAACGTGAAAAAGAAATTCAAAATTTTGTTCCAGTTTCGTCATATAAATTCATTGCAATTTTCGAAACAAATGAGGGAAGAACATTAAAAGCAGTTTTAACAAAAGAATTTTCTACGTTAAAAGAAGCCGAAGATTTCTTAGAAACATGTGTTGGAGCAGATTTTAAAGTAAATGATTTACAAAAGAAACCAGCAAAGCGTACACCTTCAGCACCATTTACAACATCAACTTTGCAACAAGAAGCATCTCGTAAATTAGGTTTTTCAGTTTCAAGAACGATGCGTGTCGCACAACAATTATACGAATCTGGACATATCACATATATGAGAACAGATAGTGTGAATTTGTCTGATGATGCATTAACAGCAGTAAAAGCTGAGATAGAATCTGCTTACGGAAACAAATATGTTGAGATAAGAAAATATAAAAACAAAAATTCATCTGCACAAGAAGCGCACGAAGCGATTCGTCCAACGCATTTCGAAAATCATTCAATAAATGCAGACGATTCTATGCGAAAATTGTACGAATTAATTTGGAAACGTACAGTTGCTTCTCAAATGGCAAATGCAGAATTGGAACGAACTATTATTGATATTGATAACAACAAAAACAACTTTATTTTCCAAGCAAAAGGAGAAATAATTGTGTTTGATGGTTTCTTAAAAGTATATCAAGAATCGTTTGACGACGAAGATGCAGATGATGATAAAGTGTTATTGCCAAGTGTAAAAGTAAATGAGCAATTGAAAGCAGATGAAATAAATGGTACTGAACGTTTTTCTCGTCCTGCGGCTCGTTATACAGAGGCATCTTTGGTGAAAAAATTAGAAGAATTAGGAATTGGTCGTCCGTCAACTTATGCACCAACGATTTCTACAATCCAAAATAGAGGTTATGTGGAAGTTGGTGAATTGGATGGTGAAGAACGAAAATATAATACCTTAACGTTAATCGATAATCAAATCAAAAAAGTTCAACAAAAAGAAATTTTTGGAGCTGATCGTCGCAAATTAATGCCAACTGATATCGGAATCGTGGTAAATGATTTCTTGGTTGATTATTTTACGAATGTGATGGATTATGATTTTACGGCGCGTGTCGAAAATAGTTTTGATGAAATTGCGGAAGGTAAATTGAATTGGACAAAAATGATTGATGAATTTTACACGAAATTTCATCATGTTGTAGAAGATGTTCAAGAAAATGCAGATCGTGCAACTGGAGAACGCGAGTTAGGAATTGATCCTGTTTCAGGTAAAAAAGTGCATGCACGTATTGGACGTTTCGGACCAATGATTCAGATTGGTGAAGCAGAAGATGAAGAAAAACCTCGTTTTGCAAGTCTTCAAAAACATCAATCTATTCATAATATTACCTTAGAAGAGGCAATGAAATTGTTCGAATTACCAAAAACTTTAGGTGAGTATAAAGCGCACGAAGTAGAAGTGAATATTGGACGTTTTGGACCTTATGTGAAATTTGATGATAAATATATTTCGATTCCGAAAGAGGAAGATCCAATGGATTTATCATTTGATCGTGCAGTAGAATTAATCGAAGAAAAATTAAAAGCTGATGCACCGATTGCACAATACGAAGGGTATGATGTAACAAAAGGAAAAGGACGTTTTGGACCATTTATCAAATGGAATGAATGGTTTATTAATGTTCCGAAAAAATACGATTTCGATCATTTATCTCAAGCTGATATTATCGAATTGATTGAAGATAAAAAACGTAAAGAATCTGAACGTGTTGTTCGCGAATGGTCAGAACAGGAAATTCGATTAGAGAAAGCGCGTTGGGGACGTTATAATTTGATTCAAGGAAAAATAAAAGTTGAGTTATCGAAAGAGACGAATCCAGAAGCGTTGACTTTGGCTGAGGTTGAAAAATTAATAGAAGCTGCGAAACCTAAAAAGAAAGCAGTGACTAAAAAAGCGCCTGCAAAAAAGACAACTGCGAAGAAAACGACAACTAAAAAAACAACGACTAAAAAGTAATAATGTACAACGACTTTTTAAAACCCGTTTCTGAAGAATTACAAGATTTTGCTAAATCTTGTAATTCTTTTGCGTTAGGACAAGCTATAAAATTTCGCGAAGATGTTATCGAAAGCGATGAAAAATCGAACGATAAAATTGCGATTATTGGTGTGACAGAATCTCGTTCGAAACAAAAAGATTTGATCGAAGATGTAGATTTTAGCCTTGTTCGTACACAATTGTACGAATTGCAAATGGGAAATTGGTCGATAGATTTGTACGATTTTGGCGATGTTGTTTATTATGATGATAAAGCCGAAACCGAAAAAGTTTTTAGAGAAGTTACCAACGGATTAATTCGTGATGGATATGTTGTTGTTATTTTGGGTGGAAACCCAAGTTTAGGTTATCAACAATATCGTGCTTATGACGAAATTGTTGATAAAGTTTATTACCTAACAATCGATCATAAATTACGATTAGGTAAAGATGAAGCGCAAACAACAGAAAATAATTATTTAACAAAAATTATTTCGAATGAGCCTTTCAATTTATTGGATTATACGAATATTGGTTTTCAAACATATTTTGTTGCGCAAGAAAAATTAGATTTGTTAGATCAGTTAAATTTTGATGCTGTTCGTTTGGGGGTAATTTCCGAAAATGTAAAAGAAATAGAACCTTATTCTCGAGATGCTAATGCAGCTTTGCTTAATTTATCGAGTTTGCAAGGTTCGGATTTCTCTTCTTCAAAAAATATGACGCCAAATGGATTTTCTTCGCGCGAAATTTGTGCGTTGACAAGATATTTAGGTTTCAGCAATAAATTGACTTCACTTTACGTTTGTGATTATATCGAAAATTATAAAAAATTAGATCATCTATTAATTTCGCAGATGATTTGGTATTTTATTGATGGGAAAAATCATCGTCCAGAGATAAAAAGTTTTGGTGATGCACAATATTTTGAGAAAATTTTTGTTCCTACAGAAGGATACAATTATATTTTTTATCGAAATATATTAACCAATCAATTGTGGATAGAAGTTGATAACACTGTTGATGGAGAGCGAAAATTTGAAATTATTCCATGTTCAGAAAAAGATTATGAACAAGCCTTGAATGGTGAAATACCGAATAGGTGGTGGAAATATTTCAAAAAATTTTATTAAAAAATAAAGAACAATTTTAAAAATCAATTAATAAATTGCCTTAATTTGTAGCCTTATTAATTGAGAACTAAAAGTATAAAACCTGTATAAAAATAAATCTATAACAGAATGAATAGAATTTTGGTAAGTGCATTGTTGCTATCTCTTTCTTTATCATCATGTAAAATGTTGAAGAACAGAGGGAGTAGTGATAGAAATGATGGACAAATAGTTTCGAAAACATCTTCGGCTTGGACGCCAGTTCGTCCAAAGGGAATGGTTCCGATTCCGAGTGGATCGTTTGTTTTAGGACAAACCGATTACGATTTTACAAAAACAAATGATGCTCCAGTAAAAACGGTTACTGTTACAGGTTTCTTTATGGATGATACAGAGATTACAAATTCTGAGTATCAGTATTTTGTAAATTATGTAAAAGATTCTATCGCTCGTACTGCTTTGGCAAACAAGGCAGAATCATTAGGTTTTGACCCAATGAATCCAAATAATGGAGCTGGAGGTATTGGGGATTATGCATACATTTCTGGTTCACAAGATGGACAAGGAACGCCATATGACGAATATATTAAAAACAGTAATACAGGTCGTGATGGTCAATCTTTAGATGCAAAGAAATTAAATTGGAAACAGCGCTTGGAGTGGGATAAATACAAATATCCAGATGTAGATTATGCAGAGGTTATGGAAGGGTTATATTATCCACCAGAAGAGCGTATGAATGGAGAAAGACGTATTGATACACGTAAATTAAACTATTCTTATGTAACAGTTGACCAAACTGCAGCTGCAAAAAAACGTGGTACTTTCCGTGTAGATTTTCGTAAAGAATTTAGTTTAAATATCTATCCAGATACAACAGTTTGGGTAAGAGATTTCAACTATTCTTACAATGATCCAATGCACCAAGATTATTTTTGGCACAAAGCTTACGCAAATTATCCTGTTGTAGGTATTAACTGGAATCAAGCAACTGCTTTTTGTGATTTCCGTACAAGATATCATAATACAGCATTAAATAATAAGAAGAAAAGAGGAAGTCAAGTTAAAGTAATTAGCTACCGTTTACCAACAGAAATTGAGTGGGAATACGCTGCAAAAGGTGGTTTAGAAAATGCACCTTATCCTTGGGGAGGACCTTACTTGACAGATGATAGAGGTTGTTATTTAGCGAACTTCAAACCAAAACGTGGAGATTATTTAGAAATCAACGATGGTAAGAAAACAGGTTATATGTATACAGCTCCTGTAAAAACATTCCGTGCAAATGGATATGGACTTTACGATATGGCTGGTAACGTAGCTGAGTGGACAAGTTCTCCTTACAACAGATCTTCTTATACAATGTCTTCAACACTTAATCCGTCAATTACAATGTCTGGAGAAGTAAATAGAAGTGTAAGAGGAGGATCTTGGAAAGATGTTGGATACTTATTAATGACTTCAGCAAGAGATTGGGAACATAAAGATTCAGCAAGAAGTTTCATCGGATTCCGTACAGTTCAATCATTCCCAGAAGGATCAAAAGTAAATTTTAGAAAAACCAAATAACCTAATTAATAAAACAATTTAATAAAAAGCACTCTTATGGCAGTACAAGCTTCAAAACAAGAACGTCTTACAAATTTTTTGTATAATTTCTTTGCCGCAGTAGTAATTATCGGGGCATTATGTAAAATTACTCACACGAATTTAGGACCAATATCAGCCAATTTAATCTTAACAATTGGATTAGTAGCTGAAGCATTCGTTTTCTTTTATTCAGCATTCTTCGATAAACCTCAAGGAAGCTATGAATGGGAAAAAGCTTATCCAGAATTATTAAACGGAGAGCCAGTACAAAGAAAAACTGCGGCTGTTGCAACTGCAGGAAACAACTTAACTGCTGAGTTAGACAAAGTATTAGCAGATGCAAAATTAGACAAAGAAGTTTTCGAAAGATTACGTGGTTCTTTAGATAAATTTGGTTCAGCTGTTAATGAATTAAACACAACAACATCAGCTGTTGCCTCAACAGAACAATATAGCAACGAAATTGCAAAAGCATCAACTAATATCAGCCAATTAAATGCTGTATATGCTGAGCAAATTGTAAATAGCCAAAAACAAGTAGAATTAAATAAACAATTTATCGAAGAAATGCAAAAATCTTCAGGTAGTTCAGAGCAATTCTTGAAAGAAATGCAAGAGCTTTCTGCTAACATTAATGCATTAAACAAAGTATACGGAGGTATGCTTTCTGCAATGAAAAACAACTAATCATTGTACGATAAATTAAACTAATTATTCATTAATTCTATAAATTATTATGGCAGGAGGTGGTAGACTAACCGGACGTCAGAAGATGATCAACCTGATGTATCTCGTGTTCATTGCAATGATGGCTTTGAACGTGGATCGTGAGGTGTTGAGATCTTTCGAAACGATAAATACTTCTTTAGAGTCAACAACGACTTTAACGAAAACAAATAACGATACCTTCTATGGTCAAATTGATCTAAAAGCGAAGGATGATCCAACTTATGCAAAAACTCAAGCTGAGGCTGCAGAAGTTAAAAAGCAAACAAATGATTTTGTTGCTTATATCGATGGATTGAAAAAAGAATTAGCTGGTGCAGATTTTGTTTCTGGAGCAGAAGATACAGATTACAATGCATTGTCTAATACGGAGCCTGTTGTTTCTTTATTTTTTAAAGGAAAAGGAGGTGACAAAGGAAATGAGAAAGCACAAGAGTTTACAAACAAAATTGATGGTTTCAGAAATTTCTTAATGACTTTCGCTAAGCAAAGTCCTGATGCTAAAAATGCTGAAGCTCGTATCAACGAATTTTTTGGAACAACTCCAAAATCGAAGAAACAAAGTTGGATGCAAGAGAGATTCTATGATCAACCAATGGTTGCATCATTAACGAATTTATCTAAAATGCAAATGGATGCACGTACAGAAGAAGGTAACTTAGTAAGAGCACTATTATCTGGTAAATTAGAAGAAAAAATCGAGTTGGATGCTTTCCAAGGTTTATTCTTATCGCCAGGTGTTGTAAAAGTAGGTGACGAAGCTGTTCTTAATGTAGTTTTAGGAGCTTACGATAATTCAATCAAAGGTTCTGTTTCTACAAGTGTTGGTTCTGCTGCTGTTGTTGATGGTAAAGCATCTATTAAGTTGAATACATCTGCAGTTGGTATGCATCAATTAACAGGTAACATTACTTATGTGTCGAATGGAAAAACTAAAACGGTTAATATTGCACCTTCAACTTATCAAGTTGTAGCTCAAACATTAGATAAAAAAGCTGCAGAAATTATTGAAAAAGATCCAACAGGAGGTTCTATTGTTGCAGATAATTTACGTGTAGTTTACCGTGGAGTAACTAACCCAATTTCAGCTACAATCAACGGAGCAAATGGACCTGTTAGTTTAAGCGCTTCTTCTGGAAGTCCTTCTGGAGCGGGTGCTAACAAATGGAATTATACACCTGGAGGAGGAAACGAAGTGGTGTTTACGGCATCTGCAAGAGCAAGTTCTGGTAAAACATTATCAGTTCGCGAAACATTCCGTATCAAACCAGTTCCACCAGCACGTGGTGTAATTTTAGGAAATACAAGTCCAGCTATTCCAGATAATGGAATTGCAGCACAAACAATTCGTGTAGATTGGCCAGATTTCTTATTCCCAATTTCGGGAGAAGTAACATCTTTCAATGTTAAAGTTCCTGGTCAGGCAACGGCTCGTGTTTCTGGAAATAAAATGTCAGGAGCGGCTGGAGTTATTTCGAAAGCGAAAAAAGGTGATATTATTGGTGTTTTCGATATTAAATATCGTACAAATTCAGGAGCAACTGGAGAAGCATCATCTATCGCAATTCAAGTACAATAATTTAAAAAGTAAAAATTTAAAATATGAAGTATCTTTTGTTTGGTTTAATGAGTTTTTTCTCAACTCTTACAATGGCGCAAAATGTTCTTAATGCTGTTTCGCCTGAACAGTTAAGAAAAGACCGCGAAAATAAAACAAGAGTTGATGAAGCTGGAGATACAGTAAGTACGGCTCAAGATCCTATGAAATATGGCTTTATCGAAGATAAAGATGTTTTATGGTCGAAAGTTGTATGGGAAGTAATTGATTTGAATGAGCGTCTAAATCAACCTTATTATAGATCTGGTGATGAGTTAGTGCAAAATTCAAAATCATTATACGATGTATTGGTTGACGGAGTTCGTAGCAAAAAGATTAGAGAAGTTTACGACGATGAGTACTTTCAAACTAAAATGAGTTATGAGCAAATTATGGCTCGTAATGAGAAGAAAGATACACAACAGTATTACTACGATATGAAAGCTGCTGGAGAAACTCCTGACGAAGCTGCTATTTTTAATTATAAAATTAAATCTGACGATATCAAAATGGTAAAAACGAAAGGTCTTTGGTACATTGATCGTCGTTTAGGAGAATTAAAATATCGTTTATTAGGTTTAGCAATTATGGGACCTGATGCGCAGTCTTTAGGGACTGAGTTTGCTGACGGAGCTTTCGTAGATTTATTCTGGATTTGGTATCCAGATGCTCGTAATGTTTTGGTGAATGCAACGGTATTCAATCCAAGTAATTCAAATTCGGCAATTACATATGATGAGATGTTAAATGCACGTAGATTTAGTTCTATTATTTACAAAGCTCAAACAATGTATGGAACGAAAATGATTGATGATTACATTCCAAATGATGCGAAAGGTCAATTAGAAGAACATCACAAAATTAGAAATTCTATCATTCAGTCAGAAGCTGATATGTGGAATTACTAATCAGAATACAAAACAAAAAAAATCCAGTCATTTGACTGGATTTTTTTGTTTATATATTTATAAGAATTTAACTTTCTAAAATCTAAAATCTAAAATCTAAAATCTAAAATCTAAAATCTAAAATCTAAAATCTAAAATCTAAAATCTAAAATCTAAAATCTAAAATTTAATTCGCATCTCCTTTTTCAATTCCTTCCTCTATTTTTTCTTCAACTTCAACCTTCTCTTCATGGTCCAATTTCATTTCTCCCGAATCATCATCACTACGTAAAACAACTTGAATACTGATAGGAAAATGATCCGAACCAATATTTGGTTCTCGTATCATATCAATTAATCGAAATTGAGAACTCAAAAAATAATGATCCAAAGGCCAACGTAAGAACCAATGATGCGCATGAAAAGTATTGAACATTCCACGACCACGACGAGGATCTAAAAGTTGCGAAGTTTTCAAAAATAAACGTGTTGTTCTGCTCCACGCAACATCATTCAAATCTCCAAAAACAATACACGCTTTTCCATATTCTTTCGCTTGTTTTCCAATAATCAAAATCTCAGCATCGCGTTCAGCACTTTCTTCATTTTCTTGCGGAACTGGCGGAGTTGGATGTAAACCATACAAACGAACAATTTGATTATTATATTCGATATCAGCAATAATTGAAGGGATTTCTGTGCTGATTAAATAATTAATTTCTTGGTATTTTATAGGTAATTTAGAGTAAAACAATAATCCATAAGTATTTTCTAACGGAACTTCTATTTTGTACTCAAAATCGTTTGTAGCCTCTTTTATTTGTTCCATCCATTCGTTGTTCGTTTCTAATAAAAAAACGATATCAGGATTTCTTTTCTTAATTAATTCAACCAAATTTTGATATTTCGTATTGTCTTGCAAAACATTATAAACAAGTAAATCAAGCGGTTTTTCATTTGGTTTTAAGAATACTTGTTCAATCATTTTTTTACCAAAAGGAGAATAAGGAATAATGACCCAAAGCAAATAAATCGCAGCAAAAATCAAACAAATAAATAAACTTATTGTGACTGAAGTTTTAGGTACAAAAATGAATAAAATAGAAGTTACAATTACCAAAGCAAATTTTTGAAATCGAGGATAATCAAAAACTCTAACCGTCCAATGTGTATGTTTGATGAAAGGAATAATGACGGAAAGGATAATGAGGCAGGAAATTATGGTATAGAATATTTGCATAAAATGGTTGATTTTAAGAATAAAGATAAGTAAAACCGAAACATTATTTACCTTTGTAATCAAATTTTAGAAATTGAAAAAAGTAGAATATATCATCGTTGGTCAAGGTGTTGCAGGGAGTTGTATGGCGATGAAATTGTTGAAAGAAAAGAAATCTTTTGTGGTAATTGATAATCATTTTCACAAAGCATCGGCGATTGCTGCTGGAATTTTTAATCCTGTAGTGCTAAAACGATTTTCAATTGTTTGGAATGCAACAAAACAAATCGAACGATTACGCGAAGTTTTTGGTGATTTTGAACAATTATTAAACAAAAAATATATCTACAATTTTCCTGTTTATAGAATTTTTAATGACGAACAAGAGAAAAAAACGTGGCTGAAAAAAGCGACAACTCATCCAGATTTGATTGATTATTTAGCAACTGATACAGAACAATTGAATGATTTTTCTTCAATCAATTCTCCGATTGGTTCTGGCGAAGTTTTACATACAGGTCGTGTTGATTTGACAAATCTTTTGGCTGATTTTAAAGATTATTTAGTTGAAAATGATTTGTTTCTTGATGAGACTTTTGATTTTAATGAGTTAAAATTAGATGATAATCAAACGAGCTATAAAAATATCGAATCAACTAAAATAATTTTTGCTGAAGGTTATAATATTTTGAACAATCCTTATTTCAAAAATTTACCTGTAATTGGTGTAAAAGGTGAAGTGTTGAAAATTGAAACAGATGCTAATTTACCTGAAGCTGTTGTGAAAGGAAAAGAATTTTTAATGCCTTTAGAAAATAATCAATATTTTGTAGGCGCAACTTACGATCGCGATCATGTGAATTACGAAAACACTGAAGAAGCTAAGAAATATTTGATTGAAGGAGTTCAGAATTTTTTCAAAGATGATTTTGAAGTTGTGGAACAACATGCGTCAATTCGTCCAACGGTTGTCGATCGTCGTCCGATTATTGGAGCGCATCCAATGCATCAACAATTGATTTGTTTGAATGGAATGGGAACGCGTGGAACAATGTTAGCGCCTGTGATGGTGGATGATTTGTACGATTTTTTAGAGAATAATCAACCGATTGAAAAAGAAGCGAATATTGCACGTTTCTATGATCGATTTTAAACCAATTCTGAATGAAAGATTTTAATATAAAAATATTCGCAATTCAACTCGTAGCAAGCGTTTTGTTATTCTTAGGAATTCAACAATTTTACGTTTTGGCAGAATTAGATTTGATTGAATTAATTCATTCAATGGGTAAAGATAATTTTGCTTTTTTGGTCAGAAAAAGTGACGAATTCGGAATTAGTGAGAAACTAAAACATTTAGCTACAATGAAAACAATTTTGAGTTTTGTAGGAATTGTTTTAGCATATGTTTTATGTTCAGTTATCAATCACAAACGCAATTATGATTGGAAAATAGCTGTAACGATAGTTGTATTGTGTTTTTTTGTTTTTCAATTCAGATTAATCAATCTTCCAATTAATTTTATAGCAACAAAAAATCTTGCATTGGCTTATTTTGTGCCAGCAACTTTTTCGATTCTGATCAGTTTTGTATTATATTTTTTCAGTTACAAAATAAAGGTTAAGAATTAATTTATTTCAGTAAACTCGCAATTAAGTTAGAAACGCCATGAATGAAAAAGTTTGGTAAATCAGTCGATTTATTTGGGTTAGAAATATCATAATTCACTTTTCCAAAATTTGGATTATTCAAGTCTATTTTTCTGTTAGATGGAATTAGTTTTAAATCTTTTTCAAGATTTGTTTTATAAACAAAACGATTAAATTGATTAAAATTAGTTGTTTGTTTACTATTCAAAGAATCAATTTTTAAAGTGTAATTTTGAGAAAATGATGATGTAGCAATCATAACTAAAGAGAACAATGCAATATATTTCTTCATAACAACTTGTTTATATTTAGCTAAATATACATGATTATTAGAATTTATTTTTACTTTTTTCAGTTATCTTACAAAACCTTAAAGCACTAAGTTTTCATCTAACAAAAAACATTGTATTTTTGCAAAATGTTATTAGTACAAAATTTAGGAGTTTATTTTGCGGGTAGATATTTATTCGAAAACGTTTCGTTCCGCATCAACAAAGGAAACCGTGTTGGTTTGGTAGGGAAAAATGGAGCAGGGAAATCTACTTTGCTTAAAATATTAGCCAAAAGTCAGCAATCTTCAGAAGGTGAAGTTGTTTACGAAGGCGACGTTACAATCGGATATTTATCGCAAGATATTGATTTTGTACAAGGAAGAACGGTTTGGCAAGAAGCGGATTCTGCTTTTGAGCAATTGGTTGAAATTCAGGAACGTATTGATTTTGTAAACAAAGAATTAGCTGAAAGAACAGATTACGAATCTGATGAATACGGAAAATTAATTGAAGATATTTCGCATTTAACAGAACGTTTCGGACTTTTAGGAGGTTACACAAAAGATGCTGAAATCGAACAAATTTTAATTGGTTTAGGATTCAAAAATTCAGATTTTCATCGTCCAACAGAAGAATTTTCTGGAGGTTGGAGAATGCGAATTGAATTAGCAAAACTATTGTTGCAAAAACATGATGTAATGCTTTTAGATGAGCCTACCAACCACTTGGATATCGATTCGATTGTTTGGTTAGAAGATTTCTTGAAAGATTATCCTGGCGCTGTTGTGTTGGTTTCGCACGACCGTCAATTTTTGGATAATGTAACCAATCGTACCATCGAAATTGCGAATCGTCATATCTCAGATTTCAAGGCGAATTATACGCGTTATTTAGAATTGCGTGAAGATCGTCGTGAGAAATTAGAGCAGGCACAGAAAAATCAAGAACAAATGATTAAGCACACGGAAGATTTGATTTCTAAATTCCGAGCAAAAGCGAACAAAGCTTCGATGGCGCAATCATTAATCAAAAAATTAGATAAAATAGAACGCATCGAAATTGAAAATGATGATGTAACGAAGATGAATATCCGTTTTGTGGATGCTGTTCAGCCAGGTAAAATTATTTTCGAGTTAGATGATGTTGGAGTTGCTTTTGGTGATCATCAAGTTTTTGATCATGTTTCTTTTTATGTAAATCGTGGAGAGAAAGTAGCCTTTGTTGGTCAAAATGGTCAAGGAAAAACGACTTTATCGCGTGCGATTATCAACGAACAAGAACATTCAGGTAAAATAAAGCATGGACATAATGTAGAAATCGGATATTTTGCTCAAAATCAAGCACATGTTTTGAATGATAAATTAACGGTTTTAGAAGAAGCGGAAAATTCTGCAACAGAAGAAACACGTAAACATGTTCGCGATTATTTAGGTGCATTTATGTTTGGTGGCGATGCGGTAGAGAAAAAAGTTTCGGTTCTTTCGGGAGGTGAGCGAAATCGTTTGGCGTTGTGTAAATTGTTGTTGCGTCCATTCAATGTATTAATCATGGATGAGCCGACAAATCACTTGGATATTGTATCAAAAGAATTATTGAAAAAAGCTTTACAAAAATATTCAGGAACATTAATTTTAGTTTCTCACGACCGTGAATTTTTAGAAGGTTTAGTGGATAAAGTTTTCGATTTTCGTAATGGTCAAGTGAAAGAATATCTTTCTGGAATTGATGATTATTTAGCACAAATTAAAGCGGGAAGTTTCCGTGAAGTGGAGAAAGGAAATAGTTTGGCTGCACCAAAAGAAGAGAAGCCGATTGAGGTTAAAATAGAACAAGCGAAACGAGTTTTATCTTTTGAGGAAGAAAAAGAGCAAAAACGCCTTAAAAATAGATTGTCAAGAATCGAAACGGAAATTTCTGATTTAGAAACGAAGATTGCCGATTTAGAAAATAAATTGCATTCAGGTTCGCAAACGCAGCAAGAATTGGATAAATATTCGAATCTGAAAAATGATCTAGATAAAAAAATGTTGGAGTGGGAGGAGGTTTCTGAACTGATTATCTAACGAAAGAAATAAAATAAAAAGTGCTACAATTTGTAGCACTTTTTTTGTACATTATATTTTTAGAATAAGACAAAATGCATAAACAATCTTTTGCTGCAATTATATCAGAACAACCAAAAACATTAATTCTTGGCTCTTTGCCTGGAGATTTATCGTTAGAAGTCAATCAATATTATGGGCATCCACGTAATCGATTTTGGAAAATGATGTTTGAGATTTTCGTGACAGAATTTTCAGAAGATTATGAAATAAGAAAACAACTTATTTTACAAAATAAGTTAGCGCTTTGGGATGTTGCGCATTCTGCTTATAGAAAAGGAAGCATGGATGTGGATATGAAAAATGTTTCGCCAAATCAAATTGATGAATTGTTGACTGAACATCCTACAATCGAGAAAATAATTTTCAATGGAAAGAAAGCAGAGCAATTATTTTGGAAATATTTTGATAAAAAATCATCCATTGAGTATATTTCTTTGCCAAGTACAAGTCCAGCAAATGCCCAATTTTCTTACGAACGATTGCTTGAAATTTGGAAAAATGCAATTATTTAAGATGAATTTTTAATGTTCAAAATAATTTAATCGAAGAAAAGTAAAATTATTTTAGTGCTTAAAAATATTATGATGAGAAACTTAGCTTTTGATGTAAAATAATTATGAAAAAAATGTTTCCTAAAAGTTTTGTAATTAAAAAAGCTGTTCTATATTTGCACTCACAATCGCGGGAATAGCTCAATTGGTAGAGCGTCAGCCTTCCAAGCTGAATGTTGCGAGTTCGAGTCTCGTTTCCCGCTCAACTTCTTTCTTAGAAGTGGATGCCTTGGTGGTGGAATTGGTAGACACGCAGGACTTAAAATCCTGTGTCCATTAGGACGTGCGGGTTCAAGTCCCGCCTGAGGTACACAACAAAGCTCAAGAATTTATTTTCTTGGGCTTTTTTTTATTGCTGTATTTTTTATAAAATTGGAAACAAAAAAACCACCTAAATAACTTTAGATGGTTTTTGAAATTATAAGTTGTAATAAATTACTTATTCATAGAGATTAAAAACTCTTCGTTAGAGCGCGTATGTTTGATACGATCGTGTAAGAATTCCATCGCTTCTACAGGATTCATATCCGATAAATGGTTGCGAAGAACCCACATCAATTGTTGTGTTTTGTCGTCTAATAACAAATCATCTTTACGCGTAGAAGAACTTACCAAATCAATCGCAGGGAAAATACGTTTATTCGAAATCTTACGATCCAATTGTAATTCCATGTTACCTGTTCCTTTAAATTCCTCGAAAATAACTTCATCCATTTTAGAACCTGTATCAATCAAAGCAGTTGCAATAATTGTTAAAGAACCTCCATTTTCGATATTACGAGCCGCTCCAAAGAAACGTTTTGGTTTGTGCAACGCATTTGCATCAACACCACCCGACAATACTTTACCAGAAGCTGGAGAAACAGTGTTGTAAGCACGTGCCAAACGTGTAATAGAATCTAAAAGAATTACAACATCGTGTCCACATTCTACCATACGTTTTGCTTTCTCTAAAACGATATTCGCAACTTTCACATGGCGATTTGCTTCCTCATCAAACGTAGACGCAATAACCTCTCCGTTTACCGAACGTTTCATATCTGTTACCTCTTCCGGACGTTCATCGATTAATAAAACAATCAAATAAACTTCAGGGTGATTTTGTGCAATTCCATTCGCAATATCTTTCAATAACGTTGTTTTACCCGTTTTTGGAGGCGCCACAATCATTCCACGTTGACCTTTACCTATTGGTGTAAATAAGTCAATCACGCGATTTGATAAAGATTTAGAATTACTTAAATTGAATTTCTCGTTAGGGAAAAGTGGAGTTAAATGCTCAAAAGCAATACGATCACGTACATAATCTGGCGTACGACCGTTGATTTCTTTGATTTTGATTAAAGGAAAATATTTTTCACCTTCTTTTGGAGGACGAACTTCTCCTGTAATTGTATCTCCCGTTTTTAATCCAAATAATCTAATTTGAGATTGAGAAACATACACATCATCAGGCGAAGACAAATAATTAAAATCAGATGAACGTAAAAAACCATAATTATTATCTGGTAAAATCTCTAAAACACCTTCAGTTTCAATAATTCCATCAAATTCATAATTCGCAGCGCGATATTTATTTTTTTGATTTTGATTGTTGTGGTGATTATTTTGTTGAGATTGATCGTTTTGATTACGATTATCAGATTGATTATTTTTCTTCTGATTATTTTGGTTATTCTTTTTCAGATCTTGGCTTTTGTTTGATCGTTCCTGAAATTTATTAACGCGAGGATTATTTTCTTCCTTTTTTTCTGTTTCGGTAGAAATATTTTCAACTTTTTCAGTTTTTACTTCTTCTGCAACAGCCTCTTTTTGTTGAACTTCTCCTTCCGAATTCTGAACTCGTTTGCGTTTCGGTTTCTTTTCTTCTGTAGGTAGATTTTCAGCTTTATCTTTTTTAGCAGGTTTTGTTTCAGCTTTTTCTTCAACCTTTGGTTGGCTGTTGATAAAACCTAAAACAGCGTCTAACAATTCGCCTTTTTTTAATTTCTTATACCCATCGATTTTCAGTTGCTCTGCAACTTGTTGTAAATCTGGTAATTTGAATGATTTTAATTCTTCGATATCAAACATAATCCTATAATGAAGGTATTAATGTGTTTATATTTTTTTTATTCAATAAAGTAATTGGGAATCATAACAATAGAATTGTTATAAAGCGTATAAATTTGAGATTTATTAATGCAATAGTACGAATAATTATAAAAACTCAAAAAGTTTTTTTACATTTGTATTCGAAATTTAAGAAATGATTCAAAGAAAGCAAAGTATATATTTATTCTTAAGTGGAATAATTTCGAGTATATTCGCCATGAATTTTGATAAGCTGTTTGATATTCCATTAAATTGGTTACAAAATCCGGAGAAAGGAGATTACATTTTTTCGTTAGCCTTTTTCTCATCAGCTTTAATTTCATTTTTAACCATTATGTTTTTCAAAAAACGTAAGTTACAGATTAGCTTAGGATGGTTAAACATTATTTTGAATGTTTTATTAATTGGTTCTTTTGTATATTGTCTATTAACATTACCTGGAGAAGGAAATTCTGAGAAAGGTATTTGGGCATTAGTTCCTTTAGCTTCGATTGTGCTTCTGTCAATTGCCAATCGTTTGATTAAGAAGGATGATGATCTTGTAAAATCAGTAGACCGTTTCAGATAGACCAAAAACTTTTTATATTATGAGTGTCTAAAAGCAGTTTCAAGCAATTGAAACTGCTTTTTTCGTTTAAAGAAGTTTATTCGAATGTTAAATAAAAATTAATTTTACACTGATGTTTTGAAAATCTAAACTAAAATAAAGGGGTGTTGAATTTATTTGTAATGAAATTATAATTTAACCCCTAAAAAAATAGGGGTGTTTTTATTTTGTGTTTAATTTTTATTTATTTTTGCATCATAAAACAACACAAAGTAATTTTCTTATGACATCATTTCGTTTTGAAGCATTAAAAGCCGCAAGCAATCGCAAACCGGTAGCTGTTCCTGAATTAGGGAAAAAATCAGAAATTTTTGGAAGCAATGTTTTCAATGACAAAGCAATGCGTCAACATTTAACTTCAGAAGCTTATAAAGCCGTTCGTTCTGCAATGGATTATGGTACTAAAATCGACCGTAAAATGGCAGATTTTGTTGCTTTAGGAATGAAAGAATGGGCGATGAGCAAAGGTGTAACACATTATACGCACTGGTTTCAGCCATTAACAGGAACAACAGCAGAAAAACATGATGCTTTTTTCGAAACTTCATTTGATGGAGCAGATCCTGTAGAAAAATTTAGTGGATCATTATTAGTTCAACAAGAACCAGATGCATCTTCTTTTCCAAATGGAGGAATTCGTAATACATTCGAAGCACGTGGATATACAGCTTGGGATCCAACCTCACCAGCATTTATTTTTGGAACAACTTTATGCATTCCGACAGTATTTGTTTCGTACACAGGAGAAGCTCTAGATAATAAAACACCTTTGTTAAGAGCGCTTTTATCAATTGATGAAGCAGCTACAGAAGTAGCGAAGTTCTTCGATAAAAATGTGAAGAAAGTAACTCCGACTTTAGGTTGGGAACAAGAATATTTTTTAATTGATGATGCTTTAGCGGCTTCTCGTCCAGATATTTTACAAACTGGTAGAACGTTGTTAGGACATGTTTCTGCAAAAGGTCAACAATTAGAAGATCATTATTTTGGTTCGATTCCTACACGTGTTTTAAATTATATGCGCGATTTAGAAAACGAATGTATGTTGTTGGGAATTCCTGTAAAAACTCGTCACAACGAAGTTGCGCCGAATCAATTTGAGTTAGCGCCAATTTTCGAAGAAACGAATTTAGCAGTTGACCACAATTCATTATTAATGGATGTGATGCAAAAAGTAGGTGAGCGTCATCATTTTAAAGTATTGTTTCACGAAAAACCATTCAAAGGAGTTAACGGATCGGGAAAACACAATAACTGGTCGTTAGCAACAGATACTGGAGTAAATTTATTAGCGCCAGGAAAAACACCAAACAGCAATTTACAGTTTTTAACGTTTTTTATCAATACCATCAAAGCAGTTTCAATTTACGAGGAATTGTTACGTGCTTCTATCGCTTCTGCTTCTAATGACCACCGTTTAGGTGCGAATGAAGCGCCACCGGCAATTATTTCAATTTTTATTGGTCAACAATTGACAAAAGTATTGGAAGAATTAGAAGGTGTTTCGACAGGAAAATTATCTCCAGAAGAAAAAACTGATTTAAAATTAAACGTTGTTGGGAAAATTCCAGACGTTTTATTAGATAATACAGATCGTAATAGAACTTCACCATTTGCTTTTACAGGAAATAAATTTGAGTTCCGCGCTGTAGGATCAACTGCAAACTGTGCAAATGCGATGACAACCTTGAACGCAATTGTAGCAAAACAATTGATTGATTTCAAAAAAGAAGTTGATGCCTTGATTGAAACAGGTTTGAAAAAAGACGAAGCAATTTTCAATGTTTTACGTGAGTATATCAAAGAAACAAAAAATATATTATTCGAAGGAGACGGATACAGCAAAGAATGGGAAGAAGAAGCAGCTCGTAGAGGATTGTCAAATCACAAAACAACTCCATCAGCTTTAAAAGCAAAAGTTTCTCAAAAATCGTTGGATTTATTCTCGGAGCTTAATGTAATGAACAACACAGAAGTTGAAGCGCGTTATGAAATCGAATTAGAAGATTACATCAAGAAAATTCAGATTGAAGGTCGTGTTTTAGGTGATATTGTGAGAAATCATATTATTCCGACAGCTTTCAAATATCAAAACATATTGATCAAAAACATTAAAGGATTCAAAGATATTTTTGGAGATGATTATGAAGAATATGCAGGCGAGCAATTAATTATTTTGAAGAAAATTTCGATGCATGTAAACGAATTAAACGCAAAATTGCACTTAATGATGGATGCACGTAAAGAAGCAAATGTGGTTGAATCTTTAGAAGAAAGAGCACATGCTTATTGTGATAAAGTAAAACCATATTATGACGAAATTCGTTACCACGCTGATAAGTTAGAATTAATGGTCGACAACGAATTCTGGGTTTTAACAAAATACAGAGAATTATTATTTACGAGATAATATTTTTAACAAAAAAACACAAAACCGATGATTTATCATCGGTTTTTTTATTCCAATAATTTATAAAGTAATTATTTTGAATAATTATAAAAAATACTTTTTAACACTATAATTTTGTTGTTTAAAGATATTTTTTTTAAGTTTATTAAATATTAACATTTAAAATGAATTACTTATGAAAAAAATTTTATTTTCTTTATTAACGATTGCAGCAGTTTCTGCAAATGCACAAATTTCAACTATTTTTGAAGATTCTTTTGAGACTTATACTGATTTTTCTGTAGGAGGTATAAATTCTATTGTAAGTAAAGGTAAAATAGGTGATTGGTCATTAGTTGATGGAGATAGGTCAACAACATATGGTTTCAATGGCATTACTTTTGCTAATTCGGGAAAACAAATGGCTTATATTGTGTTTAATTCAACTAAAACTACTCCGGTTATAACTCCTTCAGCAGGAAGTGATTGGACTGCTAGGACGGGAGAAAAAGCTATGGTTAGTTTTGCCGCTACAAAACCTAAAAATAATGATTGGCTAATCTCTCCTAAAATTAAATTAGCTGTTTCTGATAACGTTCTTAAGTTTTATGCAAAAGCAGGAGATGAAGAATATGGAATGGAAGAATTTAATGTATTAATTTCGACTACTGATACAAATACAACAAGTTTTACTAAATTAAAAAGTGAAGTAATTGATTATGATATTGAATATGCGGAATATTCATATGATTTATCAGCTTACAATGGGAAAGAAATTTATGTAGCTATTCAATGTGTTTCAAATGATCAATTTGGATTTATTCTTGATGATTTTAGTGTTTCAGGTAATTCATCATTAGCTACTTCTGACATTAATACAAAACAAGTTACTAACGTTTATCCTAATCCAGTTGAAGATTCTTTTAAAATTGATTTAGGTACAACTTTAAATAAAGCGAACGTTACAATTGAATTATATGATATGGTTGGTAAAAAAGTACAATCATTTGATTATGCAGATTCTTATAACATTTCTTCTTTACCAAAAGGAGTATATGTTTTAAAAATTAACGATGGAGCAACTAAAGTTGTGAAAAAGATTGTTAAAAAATAATTATATAACAACTAATAAATCACAAAACCGATGAGAAATCATCGGTTTTTTTTATTCAAATTTTCTGAATCCCTTGAGTTATTGTATCTTTGCAATCCAATAAAAGTATATGGCAGATTTAGGTCTATTAGATAAATTAAGAGCAATCAAACAACGTTTCGATGAGGTGGCAGATTTAATCATCCAACCAGATATCGTAACAGATCAAACTCGTTATGCGAAATTAAACAAAGAATATTCTGATTTGAAAGACTTTGTTGAAATGCAAAAACAATACGAAAACTTAATCAATGTAATTGAAGAAGCAGACGAAATTATTGCAGATGGTTCTGATGCAGAAATGGTTGAGTTAGCTAAAATAGAAAAAGACGAAGCAATCAATGCGATTCCACCTTTAGAGGAAGAAATCAAAATGATGTTGATTCCAAAAGATCCAGAAGATGAGAAAAACATCATTGTCGAGTTACGTTCTGGTACAGGAGGAGATGAAGCAGCGATTTTCGTAGAAGATATTTACCGCATGTATTCGATGTATTTCAAAGAAAAAGGATGGAAACACGAAGTATTAAATACTTCTGAAGCATCTGGAAAAGGATACAAAGAGTTGGTGATGCAAGTAGAAGGAAATGCAGTGTACGGAACAATGAAATACGAATCGGGTGTTCACCGTGTACAACGTGTTCCTGAAACAGAATCGCAAGGGCGTGTGCATACATCGGCGATTACGGTTGCGGTTTTACCAGAAGCAGAGGAGGTTGATGTAGTGATTAATCCAGCAGATTTGGAGTATCAAACAGCGCGTTCGTCTGGTGCGGGAGGACAAAATGTAAATAAAGTTGAAACGAAAGTTCAATTAACGCACAAACCTTCTGGAATTGTAATTGTTTGTCAAGAAGCGCGTTCTCAACACAAGAACCGTGAAAAAGCCTTACAATTATTACGTACAAAATTGTATGAAATTGAGTTTGAGAAAAAACATTCAGAACGTTCTGCTCAGCGTAAATCGTTAGTTTCTACTGGTGACCGTTCGGCTAAAATTCGTACATACAACTATCCGCAAGGACGTGTAACAGATCACCGTATCAATAAATCAATTTATAATTTGGATAACTTTATGAATGGAGATATTCAAGAAATGATTGATGCATTGAAAATGGCAGAAAATGCAGAAAAATTAAAAGGTTCGGAAGAAGATTTCTAAAATCAATTCTAAATCTTAGATCATACAAACACTTCAAGAAATTGAGGTGTTTTTTTATATATTTATAATATTAAAATCAAAACAAATGATGAAAACAAGAGTTAAAATTTGTTGTATTAGTAGTAAAGAAGAAGCGCAACAAGCAATAAAATATGGAGCGAATGGATTAGGTTTGGTGGGTAATATGCCAAGCGGACCTGGAGTAATTGGTGATGATTTAATCAAAGATATTACTAAAACTATTCCACCAACATTGGCTTCGTTTTTATTAACAAGTGAAACAACTGCAGAAGCAATTATTCAACATTATAAAAAAGTTTATACCAATACAATTCAGTTGGTTGATGAACTGAAAAACGAAGAATATCAAATTTTGAGAAACGAATTACCTTGGGTAAAGTTGGTACAAGTGATTCATGTGATTGATGAAAATTCGGTAACGGAAGCGGTAGAGAAATCTCAATTTGTAGATGCAATTTTGCTGGATAGTGGCAATCCAAATTTACAAGTAAAAGAATTGGGCGGAACTGGACGCACACACAATTGGGCGATTAGTAAAAAAATTAGAGAAGAAATTAATATTCCTCTATTTTTGGCTGGAGGTCTTAATCCTGATAATGTTCGTGAAGCGATTGATGCTGTTCAACCTTTTGGTGTAGATATTTGCAGTGGTGTAAGAACTGACGGAAAATTAGACGAAAAGAAATTAGACGCTTTTTTTAGAGCAGTTAATGGATAGAAAAAAAACACCTTGTCAAAGTTTTTGAATCTTGACAAGGAGTTTTTAGTTTGTGTTCTGTGATTTAAGAATATTCCTTTTGTTTATAGATAAGACACCTTAGTTATTAGCTGTAGTTTTGTTAAAAATTAATATCTATTTGATGATATGATATTGGTAAATTAAATTCTGAATTTAGGAATTTTAAATACTTTTGGGTTGATTTATCAATTGGATATTCGCCTGCAATTACAATTTCATCTGCATATTTTTTTCCGTCAAAGTAGGTATATTCAAATATTTGTCCAAGGGCTTCTCTAATACATTGTTTTGCTGAGTTGGAAGTTTTAATTTCATAAAAAGTAAATAAATTATTTATTTTTAAAACTAAATCTATTTTTTTTCCATTTAAAAATATTTCCATTCCAACAGTTTCTTCACCAAATACTGATGTTAGCTTTTTGTATAGTTTTTCTTGTAAGAACGAATGTCTTGCATTTACATTTATTTGTTGTTGGGTTCTTGTGTATTTAGTGCTTTGAGGAAGGTTTGGTCTTCCACTAGCAAATATAAATCCAGTTGTAGATTTTTGGTTTTGAGGTCCAATTGTAATGTTTTCATTTTCTACTTCGATATAGATGTTCAATAAATCATCAAAATCTTTAAGAATTTCAATTACATTAACATTATTATAATCAACTAATTTTCCTATAAAAATAAAAGTTCCAATTTTTGTTAGTTGTTCATTTATTTCAAATACATTGTTTATTACACTACGTTTTCCATTTTGCCAATACCACATTTTATAGTCAGAAAATAAATCAGGTTGATTTATTATTAGAGAATTTAAACGTAATATTTTTGGAAATAAATCTTGAATATTAGGTAATGATTGACTTGGTTCTAATGAAAATGCAATTCCATATCTAATCCCTTCATCTTCATTACCAATGTTGAATTGTAATTCTTTCCTTCCTCCATAATGGAACGCCCAATCATCAAATGTTGTTTTATCATTGAATATTTTTGAGCCAGGTTTTGCTTTTAAATTTTTTAGATTCTTTCTTATTTCTTGTAGATTTCCGATTTTGAAATTAGATGATAATTCATCAATTTTTAAAGCTAAGTCTTTTATATTCATATCACGAAAGAAATATTATAGCTAACATATTATTTTATAAAATATAGATTGGTATCTATATCTGTATTTTGTTCAATTACTCGCTAATATAATTATTTATAAACGAATTGTTTGATTAAAATATATTCCACCTTAGCAGAATTTTCATTTTATTATAAACAAGTGTGTTTTACCTTTCCCGAGCTCTCGGTTAATTATAAACAAGTCTGTTTTACCTTACCCGAGTCCTTGGTTTATTATAAACAGGTCTGTTTTAGCTTTCCCGAGTCCTCGGTTGATTACAAACAAGTCTGTTTTACCTTACCTGAGTCCTCAGTTAATTACAAACAAGTCTGTTTTAATTATTTAGTTATAAAAACTATTGTTTGATAATAATATATTGATTAAGTTTATAAAACACTAACATTAAGTGAATTATAACCTAAAACAATCTACTATGAAAATTACATTAACTTCATTATCTACAAAAAATCTGGCGACATTAGCGCAGCGAATTATCAATTCTTCTCAAACTGGAAATTATACCATTGTAGAGAACCACCCTTTGTTGTTGTCGCTTATTGCGAGTTATCAAAACTACGATACGGTATACGCAAAGTTGACCTACAGTGGAAAAGGAAAAGAGGTGGCGACAGCAGATAAAGAGCGCGATGTTGCGTTTAGTAACATGAAGGCTTTCCTGAATGGTTACCGCAAATTGACTTCTGTCGCGAACTATCAAGATGCGGAAGCTTTGTACAAAGTTTTCCAAATGTTTGGACTGGATTTAGACAGATTGAGTTATTCTGCCGAAACAGCTCAATTGAAGAAGCTTATCGAAGAATTAGAAAAGCCAGATAATACATTGCGTATTATTAACTTATCGCTTGTATCAGCTTTTGATGATTTGAAAACAAAACATACCGATTTTGAGATATTATTTGCGCAACAAGCAGAGGCTAATGCAGATCTTCGTCAAATATCGAGTGCGTCATCTTCTCGAAAAGAATTGGAACAAGTACTGCGATCTTACCTCAATCTAATTACAGCAATGAAAGATGTACCGGATTGGTCTAATTTGTACCACGATTTGAATGAGATTGTGAAAGCAGCAAGAAATAGTGTGTTGCCTGCAAGTTGAACAAGTAAACAAACGAGCCGAAATTGTAAAAATACTAAACGTTAATTATTGAATAATAAAACCTCCACCCAAATTGCTTGGGTGGAGGTTTTTTTGAGATGATTTTTCGAAATATTTAATTAGATTTATAAATAATTAACTACATAATAATGACTAAACTATTAACACTAATTATCTTATTTGTTTTTACAAACTTATTTGCTCAAAAACAATTTACTATTTCTGGAAAACTTGATGGATTTGATGAAAATGCATTGGTCAAAATAAGTATTAATAATGCTCCTATTGATAGTGTCGTATTAGTTAAAGGGGGTTATAAATTAGAAGGAAAATTAAAAGAGGTTCCATCTTCGGTTTATATTACAGTCAAAAATGGAAAAGATTATCATTCTGCACTTCTTTTTATTGGTAATGAAAAAATTACACTAAATGCCACAAAAAAAGATTTTCCTTATGATGTAAAAACTTCTGGATCTGAGTATGACGAGATGAGGTATAAATATGCTCAGTTTGATAAAGATTATACGATAAAACGACGAGAATTTTTAACTGATATGATGTCGCTTCGTGAACAAAATAAATGGAATGATAGTTTACAAAAAGCATACTGGGGTAAAGTAGAACCTTATGGTAAAATAACTGCATTAGATAATGAATTTGCAAAGAATAGTCTTCAATTTTATCAAGATAATATAAATTCATACTATACACTTTCATTAGTTAATTCATACAAGACAGAATTGTCAAAAGAAGTTTTAATTGATTTGATGAATAAGTTAGAATCTAAATATAAAAAATCAGCCTATTACAAATCTATCATGACAGATATTAATACAGAAAAGTTAAATATTGGCGACAGTTATATAGATTTTATGGCGTATAATCAATCAAATAAAAAAGTTAATTTTTCAGATTATTTCAAAGGAAAATATGTGTTATTAGATTTTACAACTTTTTATTGTGGATTCTCTTTAGAATCTATTCCTGTTTTAGATCAAATAAAGACTAATAATCTTGATAAGTTAGAAATTGTAAGTTTCTATGTAGATAAAGAAGAAATTGGTTATAAAAACTTTCTTTTAAAACATGCAGAAGATTGGATTTCGCTTTGGGATAAAGAAGGTAGAACAGGAGGTACTTATACAAAATACAAGATTATCGGTACACCAACTTTTTATCTTTTTAATCCAGAAGGAAAACTTATTCTAGCAGATTTTGGATTAGATGAAAAGAAAATTACAGAATCAATCAAATAAAAAAAATCCATCCCAATAAATTGAGATGGATTTTACATTTATAAAAAACTGAAAATTAAAATAATTATTCTTTTTTAATGTCCTGCACTGATTACTTTACCTGCTCCTTTTTTGATAAAGAACAAAATAAATGGAATACAGATTAGGAAAACTACACCCAAATACAAGAAAACATCCATATAAGTTAACACAGTTGCTTGTTTGGTAACTTGTAAATCGAGTAGGTTATAGGCTTTATTTAAAGCTTCATTTGGAGCAAAACCTTTGCTCACGAAGCTCATTTGTAAATTCTGAATATGTTTTTGTACATCAAAATCGGATGTATCAAGATGCGAAACTAAATTTGTTCGGTGTCCAACTGTCCAACGAGAAATAAATGTTGTAATAATCGCGATACCAAAAGATCCTCCTAACTGACGCATCATACCTGTAAAGGCAGCTCCTTCACCAATTTGTTGCCCTTTCAAGCTAGAAAGTGAAAGTGTGGTAACGGGTACGAATAATAATCCTAATCCAACTCCACGTACAATTAATGGCCAGAAGAAATGTTCGGAACCTGTGTCTGGTGTTAAGATTTTGTATGACCAAAAACTGTAACAGAAAAAGATAAAGAATCCTCCTGCAACCATATATTTTGGTGGTACACCTTTTTGTAACATTGTTGCGATGATTGGCATCATGAAAGCAGTCATCAACGATGAAGGAATTAATAATAAACCTGCATCAGTAGCTGTCCATCCTAAGATTGATTGTGTATAAATTGGAATAACGAATGTCGATCCATATAATCCAAATCCTAAGATGAAGGATAAAATAGTACCAACTGCCAAGTTGCTATCTTTCAGTACACGTAAATTTACAATCGGATGTTTGAAAACTAATTCTCGCCAAACAAATAAAATGAATCCGAAGAAACTTGCAATACTTAAGGTTACAATTGTCGAATCTGAGAACCAGTCGTCTTGTTGTCCGTGTTCTAATACATATTGTAACGATCCAACTGCAATGGCTAACAAAATAATTCCCAAGAAATCGACTTGACTTAGTTTTGATTTCTCTGCATATTTTGGACTGCGAACAAATGATATCGTTAACAATACTGCAATAATCCCGATCGGAATATTGATGTAAAATATATATGGCCAAGACCAATTATCAATAATATAACCTCCTAAAGGCGGACCAAGCGTAGGACCAACAATAACTCCCATTCCATAAATTGCCTGCGCTAAACCACGTTTTTCGGGTGGATAACTTTCGGTAATGATGGTTTGCGAAGTTACTAATAGCGCTCCACCACCAAGTCCTTGTATAAATCGGAACAAGATAATTTCCCACAACGTTGTTGCATTTCCACAAAGAAATGAGGCAACTGTAAAAATGATAATCGAAGTCGCAAAATAATTGCGTCGTCCAAATTGTTGCGACAACCAGCTGGTCATCGGTACTACAATTACGTTGGCAATTGCGTAAGCGGTAACCACCCACGCAATATCAGTTAAAGAGACACCCAAACTACCTTTCATGTCATTCATCGCAACGTTTACAATTGTTGTATCAACAATCTCTAACAATGCACACATGATGGCGGTAATGGTGATGATTACACGTCTTGCACCATATTCAACTAAATTATTTTCTTCCATAATTTTTCTGAATAGGTGTTATTACTTTGCAGAAGTATTCGATTTTAAAAGAATATCAGCTTCCACGTTCATACCTGGACGAATCATTTTCAACATTTCGTCTTTTTGATCGATAAATTCGATTTTAATCGGAAGACGTTGAACTGTTTTTACGAAGTTACCAGACGCATTATCTGGAGGTAATAACGCAAATTTAGCACCAGTTGCAGGAGATAAAGACGTTACTTTCGCTTTGAATTCGTGGTTTGGATATGCATCTACTTTGATGATGGCTTCTTGTCCAACTCTAATTTTTTCTAATTGAGTTTCTTTGTAATTTGCCACAACCCAAATATTATTTGTTGTCACAATATTAAACAAAGATTGACCAGCTTGAACCAATTGTCCTGGTTGTAAATTAATTTTAGAAACTTGTCCATCTTCAGCTGCAATTACATACGTATAAGACAAATATAATTTTGCATTATCGATGTTTGTTTTGCTTTGACCAATTGCTGCTTCCGCAACTTTAATTTGTGCTTTTGAAGCATCAGCTTGTGCTTTCGAAGTGTTCACTTGTTTTGCTGTAGCTTGCGCTTGTTTTGCTGTAGAAGCTAATTGAGCACGAGAAACACCTAATTGTTCTTGTACAATTCGCAATTGCTTTTCAGCTGTTTCTTTTGCTGCTAAAGCTTGCTCGTATTGTTGTTTTGTGATCGATTGATTTTGGTATAATTTATTGTAACGATCAAAATCATTTTTCGTTCTCCAAACTTGTACTTTTGCTGCTTCTACATTTGCTTGAGCTGTATTAACACTTGCTTGAGCTGTTTCGATTGTTGTATTTGCTGCAACTGCACCAGCTTCTGTCACTCCAATAGCTGCACCAGCTTGAGAAACACCTGCGTGAGCAACTCCTAATTGACCTTCTGCTTGTAATAGAGCATCTTGCGATTGTTGCAATTTCAAGGCAAATTCAGATCCATCCAAAACAACTAATGTATCACCTTTGTGAACCATTTGGTTATCTTCTACTAAAATCTTCTGAATGTATCCTGAAACTTTAGGTATAACAGGTGTTATTTTTGATTCAATTTGTGCATCATCAGTAATTTCGTGCGCTTGTCCGTGTAAATATTTATAAACTCCATATCCACCTCCAAGGATGATTAATGCTCCTAAAACGATGATAAATTTTGAATTTATTTTTTTCTTTTCTTGATTATTTTCTTCCATATCGAGAGGTGTTATTGTACGTTTTCTAATAAAATTCCTGTAGTATAGTAATATTCGTAGATCGCTAATTGTTCGTCAGCATCTCCGACAACTTGATTGATTTTTGCTTGCAATTGTTGTACATCCGCTTCTAATAAATCGTCTGTATCAGCCAATCCGTTGTCATTTTTATCTTTTACAATTCTGTAGTTTTCGTTCGCTTGTTCTACAGCTTCTTTGTAAACATTATTTTTCTTTTTTGCTAAATCATACTTTTGAAAAGCTTCGTTCATTTCAACTTTAGCTTTATCAATTGTCGTTTCTTTTTGCATCTCATTTTCTAATTTCTGAGCTTTTGCAATTTCAACTTCTGCTTTATTTTTATACAAAGAAGATAAATCATATTTCAATCCGACACCAACATTTGTTGCATTTGTAACCGAAGCAACTTTATCAATATCCATCGCAATATATCCAGCTGAAACCGCTAATTGAGGGTAATAAGCTGCTTTCGCAATTTTGATTTGACTATCAGCAATCTGATTTTTTACATCATATGATTTAATATCTGTACGATTGACGTAATCTTGAGAATTTTGATTGATGGTTTTCAAGGTTTCTACATTATCAACATGAACGATTTTACTTTCGTCTTGTCCAGTCAATAAATTCAATCGGTAATTGATGTTTTTGTATTGCGTTTCGGCTTCATCAATTGCAACTTGCACATTCGATGCTTGCAATTTTGCTCTCAACAAATCATTTCTCGCGATGATTCCGTTATCCAAAAAGTTTTGAAAATCTTTCACACGTTGATTTGCTCTCACTAAGTTTTCATTCAACACATCGATAGAACGTTGCGTTTTGTACAATCCAAAATATAAATTAATAGCTTGCCAAACTACATTTTCTTTTGTTGCTTCGATTTGTAAGTTTGATAAATCAACCATCAATTCACTGCTTTTGATTGCATTTTTAATTTTAAATCCAGCAAAAACAGGAACAGAAGCACTTGCTTGTCCTAATAATAATTGATTTGGTTCAACTCCCATTCCTCCACCAGAAGATTGCATCGGAAGTTTGATGTCTACATTTGTTGTAGTAAACAAATGCATGTATTGTCCACTCAACGAAATGTCTGGTAAACGATTGTTTTTAGCGCTTTGTACTTTATACTCACTTGTATTTTTGGCAGCTTCGGCAACTTTCACAGATTTGTTGTTCTGCAAACTTTGTTGAATAACTTCCTGCAAAGAAACGTTGGTTTCCTGCGCATGAGCGAAAGTAGCAACAACTAAACAAATCGGTAAGAAAATTTTATTTTTCATCGTATAGTAAAATTGCTTTTAAAGAATCTATTAAATAAGGGTAATATTCTTCGTGAATATGTTCTGTAAACTCTTCATGAGAAGATAATCCCCATTGTTTCATATATGTTTTTTCGTTCAAAATCAAATAAGATGTTCCGCCAATAACTACCATTACAACAGCTTCGGCAGGAGCTTTTCGTTTAAAAACGCCTTCAGAATATCCTTCACTAATAATATTTGTGATATATTCTAAATTCATTGTTTTTAGCTCATTTACTTTGTTGTCAATCTCAAGAATAGAATCTCTTTTCGAATATTCTCTTGCCATAATTCGATGAAATTCAGGTTTATCCAAAATTCTATTCAAATAAGCTTTTAGGATTGACTGTAACTTTTCAAATGGAGAAAGTGTCGAATTTTGAGAAATCGAAGCCAATGATTCATTGAAAGTTGAGATACGCCAACTAAATAAATTCTCGACCAATTTATCTTTCGATCCAAAATAATAGCTAATCATCGCAATGTTAATGTTTGCTTCTTTTGCAATTTCACGAACACTTGCAGCGTCAATTCCACGTCTTCCAAAAACTCGTTCAGCCGCGCCCAAAATTTCTATTTGCTTTTCACTTAATTCCATCTTATAAAAATTGAACGCGCAAAGTTAAACAAACGTTTAATTAATTTTTAAAAAATAAGTATTTATTTTAATAATTTTTTATAATTCATTGATTAACTTTTGTCTATGAAAGAAATTTTTCTACATCATATTTGGAAATTGAATCAATTTTCACATCAAAGCTTACAAACTTTTCATGGAGATTTCATTGAAATTGTGAAAGTTGGAAAGTTAAATCATCATGCTGGACCAGATTTTTTGGAAGCTGAAATCATTATTGGTGACAAATTGTGGATTGGAAGTGTGGAAATGCATGTCAATTCTTCGGATTGGAATTTGCATCAACATTCGAATGATTTATCGTATCAAAATGTGATTTTACATGTCGTTTGGAATCACGATTGCGAAGTTGATATTTTGCGTCAACGTAATGTGCAAACTTTGATTTTACAAGATTTTGTAAAACCGGAAATTGTTTTTAATTATCAAAATATCATCAATTCTAAATTGGATAAAATTTATTGCGAAGAGTTTTTAAATTCAATTGATTTGAAACAGTTTTCTTTTTGGTTTGAACGAATTTTAATTGAACGTTTCGAAGAAAAAACAAATGATATTATACAAATTTTAGAACACAATAATTCGAATTGGGAAGAAACATTGTTCAGAAGTTTGGCAAAGAATTTTGGCTTGAAAGTGAATGTAGAAAGTTTTGAGATTTGGTCAAATTCTTTTCCGTTCAAAGTTTTGCAAAAAATACAATTTGATGCTCAAAAAGTTGAAGCCTTATTTTTTGGACAAGCTGGATTTTTAGAAGAAAATTATGAAAATGATTATTTTAAACAATTAAAAAACGAATATCAATTCCTGAAAAATAAATATCAATTACAACCAATTGAAAATAGTTTGTTTCGATTTTCGAAAATGCGACCAATTGGTTTTCCAACGATTCGCTTGGCGCAATTAGCATCGATTTATGTGAATTATCAAAGTTTGTTTTCGGAAATTATTCAGCCCAAAAATTTGAAAGAATTCTATAAAATCTTCGAGAAGTTGGAATTAAATTCTTTTTGGGAAACGCATTATACATTCAAAAATGAATCAAAATTTCAGCTCAAAAATCTTTCAAAAGATAAAATAAATAATTTGCTCATCAATTCAATTATTCCGATTCGTTACGCTTTTGAACGTCAAAAAGATGAGATAGAAATTGATTTTTATTTGGATTTATTGAATGAAATGGAAGCGGAAAATAACTCGATTTTAGATGAATTTGAACGAATTGGTTTCGAAAATAAATCGGCAAAAGATTCGCAACAATTAATTCAGCTCAAAAAAAGATATTGCTCCGAAAAAAAATGTTTAAATTGCGCTATCGGACAACAAATTTTACGTTAAATGAAAGATCAAATAAGGAATTTTACAGAAACAGAATGGTTTAATGTTATCTCTCGTTTTGCAGATAAATTAGGAATTCGTGTTGCAAAATTACGCTTGATTTTCATTTATTTAACCTTCGCAACTTTCGGTTTAACATTTGTTGGTTATTTTATTATGTTATTCTTTTTTTGGGTAAAAGATTGTTTTGTCATCAAGCGAAAATCTGTTTTTGATTTGTAATTAATTTATGAAACAAATGAACTTTAGAAAAATTGGTTTTTTAGGTGAAAGATCAATTTTTATAATTTGTTTTATATTCTACATAACAGTCTCTATTCTAGAAACTATTTTTTCTAATTGGACTTTTAAAGATCCTTTTCTAATAGATTTTTTTCATAGTCTTACAAGTTTTTCTCTAATTTTTATCTTATTTATTACTCCAGTTTTCCTTTTTCCTAAAACTAGAATTTTCTTTTATTTTCTAATATTAGCTTTGACTATCGTTTCTACATATTTAAATTTTAAACCAATTGATACATATTAAACACCTAAAGATTATAAAGTTTTAGATGTAAATAATCAAGAAGAAAAATTGATAATTCAATCGAAGTATAGCCTTAAAAATGATAGGATAAAGCATGATACAATATTGGTTAGAGATTATTTTATTTTTCGTAAAATAATCAAATAATCTATTTACAAATACTTAAAACCTATTATTTATTTTAGACTTCTTAACTTGTTAAATATTTGATGGTTATATTGTTTTTCGATATGGTGAGTGTATGATAAGGATTTTATTTTCATTTCTTTTTCAACCAAGATGAAATATTTAAAAAAATCTACTTTTTACCTGAATAAATCACAACGATTTGGCTTGTATTTATTATTTGTTTTGATTCTGTTATTTGAGATTTTTCAACATATTTCAGTTGAAAAAGAAACGTATCAATTATCAGAAGCAGATAAAGTTTTGCTAGCAAATTATCAAACAACTTCGAAGAATTATACATATAATTCTACTTCAAAAAAGCAATTAAAAGATTCAATCAAACCTTTTAATCCAAATGATTTGTCTTTAGAAGATTGGATGAATTTAGGATTTTCGGAACGTCAAGCCGAAGTTATTTTGAAATATAAAGGAATTGTTGGTGGAGAATTTACATCGAAAGAACAGCTTAAGAAATGTTATGTTATCGATGAAGAAAAGTACAAGGAATTAGCTCCTTTTATTCTTTTACCAGAACAATCTAAATCTAGTTTTATAGATTATTCATCACCAAAAACTAAAATCGTTTACAAAAATTTCAATCCAAATGATTTGCCACAACAAGGTTGGGAAAAACTTGGTTTTTCTCCAAAACAGGCAGAAGTTATCATGAAATATAAGCAGATTGTTGGAGGAAAGTTTACGTCGAAAGAGCAATTGAGGAAATGTTTTGTGATTGATGATGCGAAATATGTAGAGATGAAAACGTATATTTTGTTACCAGAAAAATCGAAGGAAGACGAAAGAAATGAAAAAAAACAAGGTGGAAAAAAGATTCAGTATGTAAAATTTAATCCAAATAATTTTTCTGAAAATGATTGGCAAAAAATAGGTTTTTCCTCTAAACAAGCTGCTTCAATTCTAAAATATAAAAATATTTTGGGAGGACAGTTTAAATCGAAAGAACAATTGAAAAAATGTTACATGATTTCCGACGAAAAATATGCGGAAATGGAACCTTATATTGATTTGCCTGAAAATATAATTTATAAAGTTGAACAGCCAAAAGTTGAGCAACCAAAAACAGAGGGAAAAGTAGTTGAAAAAATAGAAATAAAAGGCAAGTTTAATCCAAATAATTTGAGTCATGAGGATTGGATGAAACTTGGTTTTACAGAGAAGCAAGCAAATACGATTCTTAATTTTAAACGTTCGTTAGGTGGGAGTTTTAAAGATGCAAAAATATTGAAAAGATGTTATGCGATAAGTGAAGAAAAGTTTAAGGAAATTGAGCCTTATTTGGTGTTTGAGTGATTATTCATTCATAGGTTAGTTTTAAAAAATAAACGCGTTTTAGGATTTCCTAAACGCGTTTATTGGTTTTTATAATGTCTGATTATTAGTAGTTAAATAATTCTTCTAAAGTCAATTCTTTTACTTGTCCAAGTTTTTCAACAGATGGCCAGTCTAAGTTTTCTTTCTTACCAATTAAACCAACATTGAAGTTTTGACCTTTGATATGTTTTTGGAAAAATTGATCCAATTGATCTAATGTTAATTTAGATGTTTGATCGTAAATATCTTTATTGATATCATAATTTAGACCTTTATCTTGTAACGATAACCAATAAAAGAACACATTTGCTTTTGTATAGCGACTTGTAGCGATTTGCTTAAGTGCAGCTTGCTTAGAATTATTAAATTGATTTTCTGCTTTTGGCATATTATTCATTAATTCTTTCATTGCGTCAACAGCTTGTGGTAATTTGTTAGCTTGTGTTCCAATTACAGCTCTTACATAATTGTAATTATCTTTTTTATTTGCGTTAATGTAATAAGAACCAGCAGAATAAGCTAAGGATTTAGACTCACGAATTTCTTGGAAAACGATAGATGATAAACCTCCTCCAAAATACTCATTGAAAATTCCTGTAGATGTCAACAAAGTAGGATCATATTTAGTATCACGAGCAAAGAAATTAATTTCCGCTTGTACCATATCGTAAGGAGCAAAATATACTTTACCATCTGTTGCTGGTTGCGGATATTCTTTTTTCTTAGGATAATCTAAATTTTTTCCGAAATTATGATTTTGTTCAATTGCTTTTTTCGTTTCTGCTTCATTATTTCCGTAATAGAAAATTTGGTGCTTGTAATTAAAGAAATCTTTGATGATTTGCGTTAATTCTTTTGGATCTATAGCTTTCAAGTCTGCTTCAGAAATAATATCTCTCGAACGGTTATTTGGTCCATATTGCGCATAAGTATTCAACAAAGAAGAAATCACGTTTTTATTCTTTTTAGAATTCTCTCTCGATTTCAAGATTGTTTTCACATATTCTTGGTAAGATTCATTATTTGCAACGGCATCACTTAAAAGGTGTTCAAACAATTTGATTCCGCTTGTCAAATTCTTTTGTAAACCTGTGATATAAACAGAAGTTCTTTCTGTACCAGCATTAACGCCATAATCTACACCAATTTTATAAAACTCTTTTTTCAAGTTTTCTGGCGAATATTTAGACGTTCCTAAATAATCTAAGTAATTAATTGCTAAACCAAGTTTTTTATTGTTGTCCGATCCCATATCCGCGATATAGTAAACAGAACTAATATCGTTTGTCTTGTTTTGAATCGAAGTGAATTTTGCATTCTTGATTTTTCCTTCGTTTAATTCTTTTTTGAAGTCAACAAAAACAGGTTTAATTTCACTTGATTTGATTTTCATGAAATCTTTGTACCAAGTAGATTCAGCATCACGATTTAATTGAATTGGCGTAATTCCAGGATTCGAAACACGTACCAAATCTTTGTTTTCACCTTGACGTTTGAACACAATAACATAATTATTTGCATAATTTTTCTTCGCAAAGTCCATTAATTCTTGCTTCGTCACACGTCCCATATCATCGTATTGATCGACAACTTCTGCCCAAGGAACATCGTTGATATACGATTTGTACAAGCTTGCTGCTAAAGAACGTGTATTTTCCCAGCTTCTCATTCGAGATTTTCTCAAATCATTTACAACAGCTTCAATCATCCAATCATCAAATTCTCCATTTTTGATTTTCTCGATTTGAGCAATTAATAAATCACGAACTTCTTCTAAACTTTGTCCTTGTTTTGGCGATCCAGAAAAAGAATGCATTCCATAATCTCTAAAGAAAGAAGAAGAACTTCCTGCTCCTAATGTTTTTTGCTGTTGATTGATATTTAAGTCGATTAATCCAGCTGTAGAATTACTTAAGATATAATCAATTAATGTTACATATTTTGCATCAGAACTTTTTGCTCCATCGAAACGATAAGCAAACTGTACTCGCTCTGATGAAGGACTAAATACTTCGCTTGTACTGATTATTTTAATCGGATCTTCTTTTGCTACATATTGTGCTGGAGCTGGTTTTGTAGCATAATTTCCGAAATATTTGTCAATCATTGGAACAGCCGTATCAAAATCGAAATCACCGATTAACATTACAGCCATATTGCTTGCTACATAATATTTATCGAAATAATTATGGATTGCAACCATTGATGGATTTTTCAAATGTTCTGAAGTTCCAATTGTAGTTTGTGTTCCGTAATGAGATTTTGGGAATAACGTTTGCATTAATTTATAGTAAACCAAACGTCCGTCGTTATCTTGCGCACGATTAAATTCTTCGTAAACGGCTTCTAATTCAGTATGAAAAAGGCGTAAAGTTAACTCTCCAAAACGCTCAGATTCTACTTTTAACCATTTTTCTAATTCGTTATTCGGAATATTATTATGATAAATTGTTTCCTCTAAAGATGTATGTGCATTAGTTCCTGATGCTCCCAAAGATGAAATTAATTTATCGTATTCATTTGCCACAGCATATTTGGATGCTTCTTGCGAAACTTGATCAATTTTTTTATAAATTTCAACTTTTTTTGCAGGATCTTTTTCTGCTTTATGTTGTTCGTATAAATCTGAAATTTGTTGGATCAAAGGTTTTTCAACAGCCCAATTTTGTGTTCCGATTTTTGAAGTTCCTTTAAAAACCATATGCTCTAAGTAGTGAGCCAAACCAGTATTGTCTTCTGGGTCGTTGTTAGAACCTGTTTTTACAGCTATATGAGTTTGGATTCTTGGTTCGTCTTTTATTTGAGCCAAATAGATTTTTAAACCATTTTTTAGCGTATAAATTCTTGTATTCGAAGGATCATTTTCTACCATTTCGTAGGTATATCCTTTATTGTCAGTTTTTTTCACTGTTTTTAATTGTGCGTGAGTAAATACAGAACCAAAAATGATTCCGCAGATTAAAATAGATTTCCTCATGTATTTTTTTTAAGTTGCTTAAAAGTAGGATATTAAAATGAATAAGAGAAAACTATTTTCGATATAGAGTTATTTTGTTAATCTAAAACCAATCATTGTAAATATTAATCCAATGAGTACACTCAAAAAAATATAAATAATTGGTGTGATGTAATTTTGTTGTTGAATTAAGTTGAAATTTTCATACGAAAAACTTGAAAATGTAGTGAAACCTCCACAAAATCCTGTTATCAGTAAAAAATTGAAATAGGTATTTCCTAAACCATTTTTGATTGAATATCCATATAAAGCGCCAATCAAAAAACAACCGATAATATTTGTCAAAAACGTAGCAAATGGAAAAGGTTGCGAATAATATTTTCCGATTCCGTATGAAATTAAAAATCTTGCAACACTACCAAAAGCGCCACCTAAACCAACAAATAATATAGATTTTAAGAGATTCATTAAATTCTATTAACAATTTTAATCAAAGCTAAAAATAGTAAAATGATGAATGAAATAATTCCTAAAAAGAATAAACCTAATCCAAAATAAACAATTGTAATTGTTCCAATATTCCAACCAATTAAGTTGATTGAATAACCAATCAAAATCAGTACTACTGAAATTAATAAAAATTTGAAATTATTTACTTTTTTTTAGATTCATCATTTCTAAAGATGCGAAGCTGAAACAAGTTCAGCTTGACATCTGTATTTTATTTTGAGTATTAAATATAAAACTATTTTTCGATAAAATTCTTCACAGCAATTGCAACTTTTGCTCCGTCCATTGCGGCAGAAATAATTCCACCAGCGTAACCAGCTCCTTCAGCGCAAGGAAATAAACCAGAAATTTGCGTGTGTTCTAACGTTTCTTCATTTCTCGGAATACGAACAGGTGAAGAAGTTCTAGATTCTGTTGCCACAATATTTGCATTTTCGGTATAGTAACCATTCATTTTTTTACCAAATGTTTGAAAACCTAATTTCAAAGATTGATGAACTTCTTTTGGTAAAACTTCGCTTAATAAACCTGAAGTTAAACCTGGTAAATAAGAGCAATCATTCAATGAATTAGATAATTTTCCTGAAACAAAATCGGTCATTCGTTGTGCAGGTGCTTTTAATTTACCTCCACCAACTTGCCATGCTTTTTGCTCGACCATTTGTTGAAATTTCATTCCAGCCAAAGGTCCAGTAAAACCATATTTAGCAAAATCTTTTTCATCAACTGTTACAACCATTCCCGAGTTTGCAAAAAATCCGTCACGTTTGGAAGGTGACCAACCATTTACCACCAATTCTCCTTCGTCTGTAGATGCGGGCGCAATAATTCCTCCAGGACACATACAAAAAGAGAAAACGCCGCGACCAGCTTCTTGCGAAACTAATGAATACGAGGCAGGAGGAAGAAATTCGTTTCGTTCCGTTCCAACTGGACAATGGTATTGAGCAGAATCAATCAAACTTTGGTGATGTTCTACACGAACACCCAATGCAAAAGGTTTTGCTTCAATTAAAACATTTTTTTCATCTAACATTCTAAAAATATCACGAGCCGAATGTCCCGTTGCTAAGATCAAAGAAGAAGTTTTAATTTTTTTATCATGATTGATTTCAATTCCTTTGATTTGATTATTCTCGATAATAATGTCCGTTAGTTTTGTGTCAAACCAAACTTCACCACCACATTCGATAATTGCTTCGCGCATGTTGGCGATAATTCCAGGTAATTTATTTGTTCCGATATGTGGATGCGCTTCTTGCAAAATACGTTCTGTCGCACCGAAATGTACAAACCATTGCAATGATTTCAGGATGTTTCCACGTTTTGTAGAACGCGTATATAATTTTCCGTCCGAATAAGTCCCAGCGCCACCTTCGCCATAACAATAGTTAGATTCAGGATTTACTTTTCCTTCTTTATTCATCGCAGCTAAATCACGACGACGATCACGAACATTTTTACCACGCTCGATAATAATTGGTTTCAAACCTTGTTCTATTAATTCTAACGCAGCAAATAATCCAGCAGGACCAGCACCAGCAATATAAACTTCGTGTTTGTTTTCTACATTTTGAAGATTTGGATGAAACTCGAAAGCATCAGAAAATTCTTCATTTACAAAAACATTGACTTGTAATTGGGAAATAATATTTCGGCTTCGCGCATCTAATGAGCGACGAATAATTTGGTAAGCATTGATATTCTCCGGTTTTGTTTTAACAGCAGATGCTAAACGTTGTTTCAAAATTTTCTCGTTTGCAGCTTCTGTAGGAGAAATTCGTATCGTTACATTTTGAGGCATAATTATTGACTAAAAAATAAAGTACAAAATTAGTTGAAAAAGCGCTTAGTTGAATAGCTTTATAACTGTTTTTATCAAAAAAATAAATAAAATCATCCATCATAAATGAAAAAAACTTTATTACTAATAGGAAGTGCAACTTTGTTGACAGCGTGTGCGACAAATGCAAGTAAAGAACAAACGATCAATTTGGATACAATCGAAAATGTAAAAACGATTAAACTAAATGAAGGTGATCAGGTAAAATTAGAAGTTACTGCTAATCCTTCTACTGGTTATGATTGGTTTACTTCTGAACCAGAAGATTGTAGTGTGAAAATTGTTGATAAGTCAAATGTGAAAAATCAACAAGAAGGAGTGGTAGGCGCGCCGAGTAAAAATGTATATACTGTGAAAGCGGGAAGCAAAGGCGAATGTACAATTCAGTTTGATTACAAAAGAGGCTGGGAGGAAGCTGCGCCAGCTAATACAAAACAAATTACATTTATTGTGAAATAAAAAAAAATCCACTCATTGAGTGGATTTTTTTAGTTTATTATCTTACAAATTAGATTCCTAATTTTTTCAACGTTTGTTTTTGAACACCGTTTTTATGAACTAAAATATTTGTTGTTTTGTACTGAACAAATGCTTTTGTTACATAAAGATATCCTTCGTAATCGTTAGTTAAACCCCAAGAGTTTTTCACGATGTAGTAATCTTTTCCGTTTTGATCTTTCGCAATACCAACAATGTGCATTCCGTGATCATCAGTCGTTTGGTAATCATCAAAAGCAGCTTGACGCATATCTTCTGTAATTACTTTTTCTGGTTTTGGACCTTTGAACATATCTGCTTTTTGTTGTGCATTCATATCTGCAAAATCAACTTCTGGTACATAAGCCACACCATTTTTCCAGCTAAATCCTTTTTCAGAAACGTCTGTTGCCCAAGCAACTGTAAATCCGTTTTTCAAAGCATAATCAATGTTATCAGTCATTTCTGTCATCGGAACATTGTAGAAAGATTCGTACGCCCAGTTATCAGGAATCGCTAATACAAACGGTTTGTAATAGTCGTGATCTTTAAAAGATGTAATCGCAACATAATCGTTTGGATTAATTCCTACCACTTGATCAGCAAATGTACGTGGTGTGTATTTTTTTCCGTTATACGTGAATTCCTTTGGATATTCTCCTAAATAGCTATCCAAAACAGCTGTATAGGCTTTCTCCCAGTTTGGAGTTAATTTACCATTTGGATTTGCAACAACCGCTTTCAAAACTCCTTCTTGAATTGCAGCCATTTCACCAAATTGATTTGTTTTTGTTCCGTAATTCAAACCTGTGTATACAGATTCTGGAACAGCTCCATATTTTTTGATTGTATTTAAAACATCATAGAAAGAACCTCCATCACCTAAAGTTGTAGCGCCATGCATACGAACATATTGTTTTCCTTTTTCAACATATGTATTTCTGGCATTGAAAATTGGAGACAATTGAATAGGTTGTTTTCCCATTCTTAACATTTCTGATTCGAAGAAAGAATTTCCTGAATATGACCAACAAGTTCCTGATGAACCTTGATTTTCTACTGGAGTTTTAGCTAAATTGATAACATCAGTAAATTTGAAAGCTTCTTTACTATTTTCACTAACATTTTTGTTCAAAGAATTAACTAAATTGTCTTGTGCAGACACCAATTGAGCTGAAGCTAAAAATAAAGCAGAAGCTAAAACTGGATAAAAAATTTTACGCATTTTTAAATTTATTTTGTGTGAGTATTTTATAAGTAGCTAATTTCACGAAAATGTTAACAATAAACCTATAAAAATTTAAAGTTTTTTTAATAAAACTTCTTAGTATTCATTCACACAATACTTTTGGTAAGCTAAAACAGACTTGTTTGTGATCAACCGAGGACTCGGGAAAGGATAAACACACCTGTTTGTAATGAAATTTTCTTTACGGACATTGCAAACGGACATGTTTTAGATTAATGTAGCCTTACATTTATTATAAATAACCTTGTTTGTAATCAAATCTTCTTGACGAACATCGCAAACAGATATGATTGAGATAAACGTAAGTTAACATTTATTACAAACGAACATGTTTTAGATAAATGTAATGTCACATTTATTACAAATGAACTCGTTTTAGATATTAGTAATTAATAGAATTAAAAATAATTAATTAATTTTTTCTAATTCACATCTATATTTATTGTTATCAATCATTTTTATAAATATAAGTTCTTGTCTTTGATTATATTTCAAATCATAAGTAATAGATGCTATATAATTCTCACTATGATGTAAATCTAAGAAGTGTTCAATAATAAATTCAGGATAATTATTGTTATAATAAATGATTTCTACATCAAAATTACTTGCTTGATTATTGAAAGAATATTTTATTAGTCTATTATTTTGATCATAATATTCGACAATATATCCATCTTTTGTTTTGTTTACAAGAGGTCTTATTTCTTTCTTCTTTGATACTAAATGATTTGGAAATAAAGATGGAGTATAAGAATCATAGTGTTTATTATAGAATAATAAATTTAGTTTTTCTTTAGATTTTATAGTATCAATAGATTGAGTATGTATATCATCTCCTAAATAACATGTATTTTTGAATATATATTCTTGAGCAAAATTATTTATGGATATAAATAAAAATATAATTGATAAATATTTCATTATTAAATGTTTATAGAAATTAAAGTAAAATATTTTTTTTAAAACTGACTTAATATCCCAAAATGGATTTTAGATTCTTTGAAGTCGAAAGAAGTTTCGTCTGTTTTACCAACTGCATAACTCAAATTAAAAATTCCCATTTTCGTTAAAAAAGAAATTCCAGTTCCTAAACTTAATAAAGAAGTGTTCAGATTTGCGCGTTTGTTATCAATAAAACCATAATCGGCGAAAAGCCCAATATAAAAAGCTTCGCTTGGAACAAAACGATAATCTGCACTCAGAAATCCGTACATATTTGCCGTAATACTTTCTTCGTTAAAACCTCTAAAACTCCCGAAACCACCAATTCTGTACAATTCGTTTTCGGAAAAATCATCGTCTTTCGTGAGTAAACCTCTAAACTCTGCACCAGCTTTTAAGAAATGCTTTTTGGATAATTCGAACAAACGAAACGTTTTTAGACCAACTTCAACTTGATTGACGGTTTTATTTTCCAAATCTTCTGTCCACGAAAAATTCTTTTCTTTTTTACGAATCGAATTTACCGCAACATTCAACATCGATTTTCCTTCCATCAAACGAAAAGGATGTTTCAGGAAATAGTGATAACTCAAACCAAAACCAATTTTCGAATAATCGTCGTAGCTCGATTTTAGATAAGAATCATCTTCCAACAAAAAGTTAGACGATTGTATAATTCCGCTCACACCAATATTCGAGTTGAGGTTGAGTTGATAAAATAATCGCTCCGAAAAATCCAAATTCACAAAAACAGAATCTTGCTTGAAAAGCTTGAAATTAGTTTCCGAACCAATCGCAGATTTGAACAAATAAGGCACTTTAACACCAATATTCAACGACGTATTTTTATTCGCTGTTCCAATCCAATTTAACCTGATTTCCTCTAAACTATTGAACACATTATTTAACGAAAGTTGTACATTTCCGTTCAATCTAAAATCGCCGTTATCATCAGTTCCAAAACCTAAAACACCATCAAAATAATTTGAATTCACTTTGCGAGGATACAAATATAAAATCGTCGAATCGAGCTTAAATAAAGTTTGTGGTAATTGCGCTTCTGCAATATAATTGGTTTGTTGCATTAATGTCGAAATCGTTGCCAACTTCTGTTCATTGTAGACTTCGCCGGTTTTTATATTAAGTCCATGACGCAAATAACCTTTGGATAATTTTTCGTAACCAACCAATTTTACACCATCAATTTTGCGCTGATTTCCTTTGTCTAAAACCAATTCAATTTTCTGTTCATTTTCTTCAAAACCATTCGAAACAAGTTTTATTTGCGCAAACGGATAACCTTGATTAGTGTTGATTTTGGCGATTTTATTTAGAATAGAATCTAAATTATTTGTTGGGAAATAATTATTTTTATTTTCGAACAATTCATTGTTCTTCACCCAAATTGTTTGGTGCAATTTTCCTTTATTTAGATAAACTTTTTCATTTTTTATCGAATCAATCGTCAAAGTATAATAACCCGTTTTTTGAAGCGAATCTAAAGATGAATCAAGATTTTTGCTTTCGAAATCTTTTGTATACGATTTTGAATCATCATTATAACGAAAAAAATGATACGTTTTTTCTTGCCCAAAAAGCAAAATTGTTTGGAAAAAAAAGAGAAATATGTAAACTAAAAATCGCATTGTTGCTTATAATAACGTGTAAAATAGATGTTAAGTATTTGTTTTACTGATATCTATTAGTGTTCATTTGAAAATTAAAAATTATTTTTGACTTCAAATTTAAGATGAATGTTGAAATTATTTAAAATTACTGGATATTTAGAAGCTATTTCTGCGATAGTTTTGTTTTTTATCGCAATGCCAATGAAATATATTTGGGAAGATCCGACTTGGGTAACGTACGCAGGACGCGTACACGGAGGATTGTTTGTAGCTTATATTATATTGGTTTATTTATTGAAGGAAAAATACAATTGGTCTTGGAAAATTTTTATGATCTTTTTTGTTGCTGCAGTTATTCCTGGAGGAACAATTTGGGCAGAAAAAAGATTAATTGAAGGTAAAAAATACAAACAAATGTTGTCTGAAGAAGCGAAATAAGACAACAATTTAGATAAAAAAGTAAAACCTTAAACGTTATTGTTTAAGGTTTTTTTATGTTTTGGAATCAAATTTTTTCTAAATAAAAAAAGCCGAAGATTAATCTTCGGCTTTTACAGAGCGGGAAACGAGACTCGAACTCGCAACATTCAGCTTGGAAGGCTGACGCTCTACCAATTGAGCTATTCCCGCGTAAATTTTCAAATCAAATTAAAAAGTACCT
>NZ_DLJI01000005.1:0-874 GCF_002484185.1 Empedobacter sp. UBA7620
GAATTTTCAAATTCAATTGGCTCAATCACCTTTATTGAGTGCTTACGCAGGATTTATTTCTTATGCTGCAATTATTGTAGAAATTGTAATTGTATTATTGCTTTGTATCAAGCGAACACAACAAATTGGGTTGTATGCTTCTTATAGTTTGATGCTCGCGTTTACAGTTTATATCTATCTGATTATTAATTACAGTGATTTTGTCCCATGTTCTTGTGGCGGAATTCTGGAGAAACTTGGATGGACAGAACATTTGATATTCAATCTCGTATTTGTTGGATTAGCTGTAATTGCCATTTACTTAGGTGAATTATTAATGTTTCAAAAAAGTAAACGAAAACTATTTCTTACCTTCTTTGCTATTTCGATTGTTTCAATTGGAAGTGTCATTATGTTATTTCTCACATCTGAACACATCATCAAACAAGAAAATAATTTTACCAGAAGGTATTTACAGCATCCAATTATCGAAGAAAAAGCGATTGATCTAGGCGCTAATTCCTATTATTTTGTAGGATATGAAAATAATACGCTGTATTTAGGAAATTATACTGCTCCACTTGTTTTAACGAGTGTTGATACCAATACAGATCAAATCATTTCCAAAAAGATTGATTTGGACTATAAAGATCATCCTTTTAAATCCATTATGATGCGTGTCAAAAATGGTAGCTTTTATTTGTACGACGGAACAGTTCCTGTTATTTACAAAGGAAAATTAACCAATTTACATGCAGAAACCATCAGTTTAAATGATGCTTTTTTCAATCAATTGATTGTGATTGATTCTACAAGCTTTGCAATTCGTACACAAAGTAGCACAACGAATACGCAGATTTTAGGAAAGCTGAATTTAAACAAACAGCCAAAAATA
>NZ_DLJI01000005.1:987-8654 GCF_002484185.1 Empedobacter sp. UBA7620
TTAAACAAACAGCCAAAAATAGAATTGATTTCAACTATACTCGAAAAACAAATTGATGGTGTTTTTGATACAGATGGATTGTTGGTTTCTGATTCATATACAAATGAGTTGGTTTATACTTATTACTACCGCAATCAATTTATTGTTATGGATCAAGATTTACACATCAAACACAAATTAAATACGATTGATACTACTCGTCAAGCAAAAATTGAAGTTAGCCATCTATCGGATGGAAAAAATAAAATGAGCGCTCCTCCACTTTTAGTGAATAAAAAAATGGTTGCACATCGACATCTCTTGTTTAATATCTCTAAGCTAATGGGGAAATTTGAATCCCCAAAACAGTGGAAACAAGTGGATGTAATTGATGCGTACCGAACAGATCGTAGGCATTATATCGGAAGTTTTACTGTACAACATCGCGAAGAAAACAAACTTTCTGATTTTTTAGTGACTGATTCTCATTTTTATGCTCTAATTGGAAATGAATTGATTGTTTATAAACTAAAGCCGGCTATAACCGATCAGTTTAAAGCAGGAAAAGCCGAAAACCTGTAATAAAAGTAGGCAAAACTAAAATTCACATTAAAATGAAAAATTTAAAACAAATTATTTTACCAGCTGTCATTGTATTAATGGGGACTGGTGCAGCTTTCGCTACAAATCAGGCGAAGAAAGCTGGATGGGATCCTGGAGATCCGATTTATCGAATAGATCAAGAAGAACCATGTACATTGGTTGAGGATTTTGAATGTAGTAGCATTCCAGGTAATTTTTGTACTTATCAGCCAGGTGTACATCTTTATGGAATGGATGAAATTTCGGGAACAGCTTGTAATGTTCAGCTATTTGAAAAAACAAATTAATAATTTATAAAAGGAGACAGCTTCTACAGCTGTCTCTTATTTTTAATCCAATCAATTTCAGTGTTTTTTAAAAAAAAATCGAACCAATTTATAATCCTCTGATTTAAATCTTTTGCCTTTGATGGATTCATTATAACATGCTTTTCATTCGGGTACAATAACAACTTTCCTTCTTTTTTTAAAAGTCTCATTGCTAAATACATGCTAACACTTTGTTCCCAATTGACATGATAATCTTCTTTTCCAGTCCATATTAATACAGGTGTATGTAGGTTTTCTAATTGGAGTAAAGGAGACTGCTTTAAATAATTTTCTTTTGAATCATAAAACATTGAACTCATTTTAAAAAACTCTTCCTCGTATCTCCAAAATTGTGGTTTTGATCCATTCCACCCCATCGAAAAGTACCAATTCACAATATCAAAAATACCTGAGCCACTAACAGCGGCTTTAAACAAATTCGTACGATTTACGATATAATTTACTTCAAAACCGCCATAAGAATGGCCTATTAATCCTATTTTATCTCTATCAATATTCGCTTCTTTTAATGCTTGATTGGTNNCGCTCTTCCGATCTTAATGCTTGATTGGTTGCCTCAACTGTACATTGTAGTGCTGATTCGCCTGGTTGATCTAAATCGACTATTATATCTGGTAGTAAAACAAAATAGCCTTGTGATGTATAAAAATCAGTATTAAAACCATTAGCTGAGCTTACTTCTGGCAATTGAAAATCATTCACTAAATGTGATTGTTTTTGGTAGATATGGACAATCATCGGATAATATTTGGTTGTATCATAATCAAACGGATAATACAATATTGCTTTTACTGATTTCCCATTTATAATAGATTTTATTTCTTGAAAACGACGTTTTTGAATAATTGAATTAACTGCTTCAACCCGAATGGTTGCTTTATTCTTCTCATCTATTTGAACAATACGAGGAGATTTTAAATAACCTTGCTCTATTACATACAAATTCTTATTTTTTAACGAAACTTTCTTAACATCTTGCGATGTGTTATAAATTTCATTAAATCGATCACAACATTTATAAATTTTGTACTGATTATTTTCGTTTAAAGATTGTAAATAAATGATTTCATCTACTTGATTTTTAGCTTTATTTCTAGTTATTAAAAACGTAAAAGTACCCGTTTGTTTTGTAGATTCAATTAATTGTTTCAGCTTTTTTGTATGAAGATTATATTCCCATATCCCTTCTTTAGCTGTTAAAAAAACACGTGAATTATCATAAAATTTAGCTGGCTGAAAAGCTTCATTTTTAAAATAATCATCAACGGAGAAACCAGCTTTTATTGAAGTGGTCAAACTTTTCTTTTTGTCTTCTAATACATCATATATCCACCAATTATTTTCTTTGAAATAGATAAATTTATTATGATCAGAAAGTATTAATTTATTTCTGTTGTAATCGTCAAAATCTTCAACTATTAACTTTTGATTCATTGTTTCTAGATCCATTAACTTAACATCAACATGATCCCGTAAATGACGATAACTTCTGTATCTATTCTTGTCGAATAAAAGTAGATATTGCGTTCCTAAAAATTCGTAATTGACATCTGATAGAGCTATTTTATGATTAATATGACCATCATTCAATCTCACAAAGATCAATTCTTTTTGACTCTTCGGTTTTTGAATAATAATTTGATCATCAGAGGTATCCCAAATTTCTACATCTTCTGATTTTTTTAAAGTATAATCAGATTGAAATGTATTTTCTAAAATGAGTAAATTATTGTCTTCATTAATAATCTTAAGATTTTTACTCTTGTTTAAGTCATGAAGTAATTTGACCTTAGTCCCATTGCTTTTTACATAAAATAAATCTTCTCCTTCTTGTTTAATATAATCATATTGATTGAATTCATTCCATCTTAATGACTGGTACTTAACACCATCTATTTGAAAAAGAAGATTTATATTTTTATTCAATTCATACACATCAATGGTATGATTCGTTTTTTCAATTACTAATTTATCATTTTCCCATTTGTAATCTATTACATCAATAAACTTTATTTCATTTCCTAATTTTCCATTATTTATTGTATTAATGTAAAGCGTATTACCTTCTTTTTTCGCTACAAAAAATTGCTTATTAGAAGTTTCAATCATTTTCTTATAATGCGGAATTGTTTTTTTATTTTGACTTTGGATGTTATATAGTACAAGACCTTCATTTTTTTCATCATATAAAAAATACTTATCACTCAACCAATGATAATTCATTATTCTACCAAGTCGTATTTCATCTGCTTTTTTATTATTTTTCAAATAATAGACAGGCAATTCATGGTTTTTATTTTTAGTAAATAATATATTTTCATTGTTTGCATCTACAAATTCAACGGTATAAAATTGATTAAAATAAGTTTCCAATGAATCTAATTTCTGTTGTTGACCAGAAATATAAATTGAAATTAAACAGATATAAAAGCTTAATATAAATCTAATAGCCATCATTTTGGGGTTTTAAATTATTATTCAATAAAATCTCCTTTTCTGGTAAAGGCAATTTTTCCATAAATGGTTTCCAAGTTGGTATACTATTTTGTAATTCATTTAATCGATTCCATCGTTTCAAATCAAAAAAACGATGTCCATATTCTGTAAATAGTTCATGTTTATATTCATCTAAAATAGCTTGCTCTAAGTCATGTTGAGATAAATTAGAAAGCATAGGTAAATTGGCTCTTTTACGAATAAGGTTTAAATCATTTTCAGCTTCTCTAAAATTGGAAAGCTGAAAATTAGCTTCTGCACGTATCAAATACAATTCAGCTAATCGAAGTACCACACTATTCTCTACATTAACTGTTGACGAAGCATTGGGCGCTTTGTATTTGTATGGTTGATACCAAGTACCCTGATTGTTATTTAATTTCTTTATCCAAATTTCTTTTCTTTGATCTCCCTTCTCGAAAGAGTTGACGAAAGTGGGTTTTAAACTTACAAAAGCTGGAGGTAGAGCATTTAACATAAAAACATCTGCTTCCAAGGAATTTCCAGTTGCTAAATGAGGTGAAAAACACCATAGAATAGATTTACTTTCTTTCAAAAATTCTTTGCTAAGATCTTGTTCTAATGTAACACCAGCCGTTTGAATAACATCATTTGCATGCTGTTTGGCTTTTTCCCATTGTTTGGTTTGTGCATAGTATTTAGCTTTTAAAGTTTTTAACGATGTAAGATTTAATCGTGTTTTAGATGTGTTTTTCGTTCCTTTCAAAAACAATTCTTCTGCTACTAAATAATCTTGTTCTATTCTTTCATAAATTTCCTTTTCTGGTGTTTTATGAACAAGTTTATTTTGTAAATAATCTGTCGTTGTGATGTATGGGATTTCGCCAAACAATTGAGTCAAATACATGTGCAACATTCCACGCATTGTATAGGCTTCTGCTAATACTGTTTGTTTGTATTGATTTTCTAATAATGTACTTTTTTCTACCCCCTCTATCAATGCATTTAATCGATATATTTGATTATAACTTGTGTTCCAGCTAGTCAACACCAATTCATTTCGAGTGGATAGCGTGTGTTCATAAAACTCTTTTTGACCAAGTAAATTGATGGAATATAAGTCGAGTTCATCTGTGTATAACCCCAATAAATACGTCATACCAGAATTATTACCAGTTAATAATCCGTTATCTCTTAAGCTTGCATAGATATTTAACAATGCAGCATCTGTCGTTTTTTTATCTTCAAATACTTCTGCGCTTACAAGTTGTGTATTTGGTGTATCAAGATCTAAGAAGTTGTCGCAACTTGTCAAAAGAATTAAAGCGATTAATCCTTGTTTTAAGTGTATAAAAATTGATTTCATAATGTTAAAAGTTTAATTGTAATCCAAGTGTATATTCTTTCAGAGGTGGCAAATACCCTGATAAAACAAATTCGGGATCAGCACCAAAATAATTGGTTAGCGTCCATAAATTTTGTCCGTTGAGAAACAATTTTAGAGAAGAAGTGTTTGCAATTTTAAATTGATAGGAAATGGAAATATTCTTTAAACGGATATAAGAACCATCACTTACCGATTGATCACTTTGTTTAAAATTATTATAGGCTTGCGAAGCGAGCGTTTGGCTTCCAGTACTATATCTTTGATACTTGGCTGATGGATTATTCGGTGAATAAGCATCTAGAAACTCTATCGGTTGATTGGTTAAACTTCCTGGAATGAAACTCTGAGCGATATAATTGATACTATTTTGTTTCACGAATTGAAACAGTACATCAAGTCCAACGTTTTTATACTGCACTTGATTTGACCATCCTCCAAACCATTTTACACCCACATTTTTAATAACCTGCTTATCTTCAGTATTTATTTTTCCGTCTTGATTAAAATCTTTGAATGTATGTAATCCAGTTATTGGGTCTATACCTGTCCATTCGTATAATTTTTTAATTGTAATGGGTTCACCAATAACATAAGTATTGGCATAAGTAGAACCTTCTAAATCGGGAAATGACACTAATTTATTTTGTGGAAATGATAGATTCAAGGCTGTTTTCCATTGAAAAGTTTTTTGCAATGGTTTTGCTGAAAGTTCAATTTCAATTCCTTTGTTCTCTACTTTTGCAGGTAAATTAGATTGAATAGATGAAAAACCTGTTGTTCCTGGCAAAGGAATTCCGACCAATTGATTTCCAGATACATTTCTATACCATGCAAGCGAAAATCCTATTTTATCTTTAAAAAAAGATAAGTCAAGAGCGAATTCTAATTTCTTATTTTTTTCCCAACTAAAATTAGGATTATACAAACTATTTGGCTCTAAACCTGTAACCTGATCATACGTTCTTGCCTTTGTAACATAGGTATCCAAGTATTGATAATCACCAATCAAATCATTACCTGTAATCCCATAACTACCTCTTATTTTTCCGAAGCTTAACCAAGATGATTCGTTGAGAAAGTTTTCTTTCGAAAAAATCCAAGCTGCTCCAATTGCACCAAAATTCCCATATTTAAAATTTTGTCCAAAACGACTTGATCCATCACGACGACCAGTTAAGTTTATAAAGTATTTGGATTGGTAGTTATATCCAAATCTACCGTAAACAGATTGATAGGTATAATCTATGATAGGTTGTGCACTAATTGTTTTTACACTTGCAGAAGATAAATCGTTTAGCAATGAGTTACTCAGAAAATTAGAAGCCGAAATTCCTAATCCATTTGTTTGTCTGTGTTGAAATGTTAATCCAACAAGATTTGTAAAGTGGTGTTGATTTATACTTTTATTGTACTCTAATCGTGGTTCTATGTTATACGACATAACTTTCTGATCGTATCGTAATACGTTAGATCGTTCACTCCCATAATTATAATTTGGGTTGTATATCGTAGATGGACTTACCCGATTTTCTATTGATTGACTATAATAAATCCCTATATTATTCACTAAACTTAATCCTTCAATTAATTGAATTGAATTCAAAATAGAGTGATTCATCATATCACCATTGCTAGTATAATAGCTTCTGAGTGCAGCTAATGGATTTACAAACGTATTGTTTTGCCAATTCAGTTCACCTTGTTCATTGTATAAATTTGGAGCATTCGGAGCTAAGCTTATAACACTTGAAAACAAATCGGTAGAAGGTAATTTATTGACAGATCGACTTAAATTACCTTTATATCCAATAGAAAATCGTTGATTAGGAGAAGTGTAATTTAAACTAATTAAAGCATTTGTCTTTTTTAATCGAAATGGTTCTGGATAAACAGTTGTTGCTTCAAAATGTCCAATACTCATTAAAAATTGAAATTGATCTGAGGCTGCGTTTATACTTAATTGGTTATTGCTTTTAGAAGAAATGTGCCCTACTAATTCGTTAAACCAATTGGTTGACGAATTTTCATCCCAACTTCCATTTATATCATAGGCATTTGTTGGATAAGTTTTAATTCCATCATTTTCAAATGCTGTTCTTCTCATTGCTAAATAATCAGACGTATTCATTAATCTTAATCGATTCATTACTTTACCCACTGTGTAATCTGAATTATACGCAATATTTAGTTTTCCACTTTTTCCTTTTTTAGTTGTTATCAGTACTACTCCATTGGCTCCACGCGAACCATAAATAGCTGTAGCATCGGCATCTTTTAAGATTTCTATACTTTCTATTTCTTTAGGATTCAGAAAATTAAGAGGATTAGATTCCCCATAAGGTAGAATACCAGACGACAGCCCTACACTTGTTGTATTTCCACTTCCAAAAGGTACACCATCTACAATATAAAGTGGTTCGTTCCCTTCTCGTCTTAGGCTATTTCGTCCACGTATCTGGATATCAAACCCACCACCTGCATTTCCAGAGTTTTGTACGATACTCACACCAGCCAGCCGTCCTTGTATGGCAGAAAGCACATTATTCACAGGCTGATTCTCAATTTCTTTTGCGGTAACACGTGCAATAGATCCTGTTCGTTCTTTGTCTTTTACAGCATAGTAACCCGCATTCACCACCACATCTTTGAGTTGAATCCCCTCCTCCTCTTCTTTTGTGAAACGAACATTGATCACGCTTCTATTCAATACCTCTTCTTCACGAATAGGAAAATCCAATTGCTCAAAAATTAGCTTTGCATTATCCTGTTGTAAAATCAACGAATACTGTCCATTAACATCGGTAAAAGTGGAATTATCAGTTCCCTCCTCTTTTACCATTACGCCCACTAATGGGACTTGAAGTTCTTTTACCGTTCCAGTCACGGTTTTACCTGTTTGTGCCAACAATGGT
>NZ_DLJI01000028.1:0-22893 GCF_002484185.1 Empedobacter sp. UBA7620
GTTTTGTTAAGGAACGACTAAATAACTATTTTTAATGACTTAAAATAAAATAGTTATAATAGAAGAAAATCGCTTCTTTGGAGAGCCCAAAAAAGCGATTTACAAACACGAAGAACTTTTTTATAAGAAAAGTTTTTTCTTTATATGGATTTAATTATAGACCTACTGTCCATCCTTTTGCCCAAGTTGGTGTGTCTACACCATTTCCAGCTCCAGTATTGTTAGCTTTTGAATAGAATTTGGTTACATCCACAGCAGCACCTGCAGAAGTTTTTCCACTTGATTCTGTATTAACATTAATAAATTGAACATTTTTAACTAATAAATCTTTTGAAGTCCAACCTAAAGTAACATCATGCTCAATATCGATACCTTTTGCCCAGTTTGCTAAAACAAAATTTTCTAATTGTCCTTTTGTTCCTTGACGTAATTTAATCGCTTGATTTTCACCTTCTCCTACATAATCTTTACCTAAACCAATTAAAGTTACATTCTTAATAATTGGATTTGAGAATGGTGTTAAATTATTGTTACTATCATTATTATCAGCCTCTATACCTCTATTTCCTTTGTTACGACCTTCTTTTCCGTACCAATATTCGTTTGTACCAACCCAACCTTCTGTCCAGTCAAATTGATCATCTTCGTTTTCATTTGATACGATATATTTTGTATTAACAGTTCCTCCAAAGAACTCAATTCCGTCATCAGAACCAGCATATAATTGAACATATTCTATTTTAGTTCCGTTACCAACACCAAATAAAGAAAGTCCATTAAATTCTTTTTTGTTATTAAAAATTGCACCTGCATACTCGATACGAGTATATGTGATTGTACCAGAATTATCTGTTGCTACATCACCACCATATGTTAACTCAGAAACTTCTGCTGTTGCTGATTTTGCTTTGTTGATTGGTGCTTTACCACATAAAACAATCCCTCCCCAAGATCCTGGAGTTCCTTTTTCTGATGTAAATACAACAGGTTTAGAGGAAGTTCCGTTAGAGAATATTTGTCCTCCTTGTGCTACAGCTATGTATGATGAAGTACCTCCATTGGCAATAATTTTAGTTCCAGCAGGAATTGTAAGTGTTGCTCCTTCATTTACTTGTAAAGCTCCTGTTAGATAATATGTTTTAGATGCATCTAATGTAATTTTATCTCCACTTTTCAACTGACCTTTAAAATCAGCAGGATTCGCAACAAAGCCAGAAGGATTTGTTTCTTCTACTCCATTATCGTCGTTATTACTACAGCTTGTTAATGCTAATGTAGAAAATGCACCTACTAAAAATAGTTTTAAAATTGATTTTTTCATAATTAAATGTTTTATTGTGTTTGTTTTATTTTGTTTTAAAATTGATAGTTAACAGATAAACCGAAGTTCATTCCTTTTTTATAACTTAATGTTTTTACATCTCCATTCAAATTCTCTTGTACACGGTCTATTGTAGGATTTAATAAGTTTTTAGCAGAAAAATTGATTCCGATATTTTTATTCAATTTTGAACGTAAAATGAAATCTAATGTGCTAAATCCTTTATCTACTTGATTTCCTCTTGTTTCAGTTCCAAGCGCATAAATACGATCAGAGAAATAGTTGTAAGCCACAGTTGCCATTACGCTTCCTCCACTTGCCCATTTCTTAGAATAAGATAAATCTGCATTTGTAATAAATTTTGAAGCTCCTGTAAATGCATCTTCTTTATTCGTAAAGTTGGTATTGATTCGTTGTCCATTGAACAAAGTTTCGTTATACACTTTCTCATTATCTAACTCTTGATTAGAATACATGTAAGCTCCGTTAAATCCAACTGTTAATTGTTCTGGATTCGATGTTTTATTATCTAAAATTGCTTTTCTAACCTCTAATTCTGCACCAACTGCATATCCCCAATCTCCTGTATTTGCATAGGAAATATCATTAGATGATGAAGCAATTGTTGTTGTATTGATTGGATCTTGAATATATTTTCCGAAACCTCCTAAAGAGATTACTTCTCCACTTTTCGGGAACCATTCCCATTTAATATCCGCATTGTAATTTGTCGATGGATACAACATTGGATTTCCACGGAAAGTTTCTGTCACATCTTCATAAACAAACATGGCTGTTTCTTTGAATTGAGGAAGTGTATATGTTTTAGATGTAGCGAAGCGCAAGTTTTGATTATCTGTTAATTTATAACGTAACATCAAACTTGGTAATAATTCGAATTGATCGAATGAGTTTTTACCTTGTGATAAAGCTGTGTACCAATCGATGCTTTGTTTAAGATATTCTGCACGAACGCCCAAAACTGCTGTTAATCGATCTGTAAAATTGTATTCTACTTCAACAAAACCAACTTGAATATCTTTTTGTCCATTATAAGTTTGAGCACGATAGTTTCCATTTCCATCCATATCAAATGTAGTAATGGTAAACAATTTATCTTCTCCAAAATTTGATTGATTAAATACTGCGTCTAAATTATTTGGATCAGCTTGAATACCACTTCTTGTAAACTTCATATTAAATTGATTTGCTTCAAAATCTCTTTCTTTATGTCTACCTTGGTAACCAACAGAGACTTTAGCTTTATAATCTTTCAAATCTCCTCCAAAAACACGGTTATATTCTAAATTTGCCGAAATTTCGTTCTCATTAAGATTTTGGTAATAACGGTTACTTAACGAAGCATCTTGAGTTGCTAAAAAATATTGACCTGTTTGTTTATCCAAACGCATCGTATTTTGCAAACGATCTGGCATATCTTGTTTCACAGTATTGTAAGAAATCCCCCAATGAAACTCAGATTTATCATCCAATCTATGATCTCCTAATAATTGATTCACAAAAACTTGATTTTTTTCGTAAGTTCCTCTACGTATAAATCCTTCATGATTATCATCATTTACTAAATCAATAACAAAACCTCTATACTCTTGTAAACTTTGAGAAGTATTGTTAATAAAAATACTATTTGCTCTTAATCGATTATTTGGATTAAAATCATAATACAAATTCACCATTCCTGTAGTATTCGTATTATAGCTATCTTTAGTATAGTTTTTAAAGTTATTAAAATATGCTCCTTCTGCATTTACAGAGGCCGCTAAACCTTTCTCGATACTTTGAGCTGAGTTATCAAAAGCAGCTGTTGCAAAGAATCCGAATTTTGCTCCGTTTTCAAACTTGTAACTTTTTCCTCCTTTTATATTAAAACCTCCCGCTACGGCAGATTTAGATTGCGGATTGAAACTATTTGTAAAGTGATATCCTGTTGTTGCATTTGCTGGAATTTTCGTTTTTTGAAAACCAAACCAATTTGGTCCATCTTGCAAATTGAAGTTTTTATTGGTAATCGCGTTAGAATTCAAATTTAATCCTGTTCCGATTTCTAATAAACCATTTCCTTCATATAATTTTGATGAAATATCAATATTTGCTCCACCAAAATCAGCCATCATTCTTACATTGAATGTTTTGCTCAACGAAATATAATCAATAACGTCTGTTGGAAATAAATCCAATTTAATATTCTTGTTACTAGGATTTTCTGACGGAACTGGTAAACCATTCAATGAAGTATAATTATAACGGTCTCCTAATCCACGTACAAAAACATCTCCTGTACCTTCTTGTTTTGTAACACCAGCCATTTTCGCAACTGCCGAAGCCGCATCACTTACACCTTTACGATCCAATTCTGCTGCACCAATATTCTCTACCATTTTTACAGATTTTTTCTGAATATTAAGTAAAGAAGCTTCTCCAGATTTATCTTTTCTACCTGTTACAACAGCTGTAGATAAATCAATCTTTGTATCTTTTAAATCTTCTGGTTTCAAATACATATTTAATGTATTCGAATCTGATAAATTTTGAGAAACAGATTGATAACCGTCTACTTTAATATCCAGTTGATACGTATCATCTGGAACAGAAATTTCGTAGTGACCTTTATCGTCTGTTTTTGCTTGAATATTTAATCCTTCAACCACAAAAGTTTTTTCAGAAAGTGGTTGGTTTGTTTTTTGATCAAATAAAGTTCCTTCTAATTTAATATTAGTCTGTGCAAAAAGTGCTGCCGAACCTAATAATAAAAGTAAAGTTAAATTGCGTTTCATTGCGATTGTATAATTCGTGTTTGTTTGATGGCAAAGTTGCTGCAATCCAATGAAAAACATTTTTAGAAATTGTAAAGGTTTTGTTAGGTAATTGTTATGAAATTATCGTAACTTTAAATGAATGTTAAGAAATGTTTTTACCTAATTTCTCCTAAAATTTAAGCTTAATTTTACATCGACTAATTTTATTTAGTTATTACAAACAATTATGAAGAACATTAAAATTTTATTAGTTGACGACGAACCAGATATCTTAGAATTCATTGGTTACAACTTAAAAAAAGAAGGTTTTGAAGTAGAAACAGCTCAAAACGGACTAGAAGGTTTGAAACAAGCCAAAATTTTTCGCCCAGATTTGATTCTATTAGATGTAATGATGCCACAAATGGACGGAATGGAAATGTGTGCAGAGTTGAGAAAATTAGATTCTTTTCAAGATACTTTGGTCGTTTTTCTTTCTGCTCGTGCCGAAGATTTTTCTCAATTAGCTGGTTATGATGCTGGTGCAAATGATTATATTTTAAAGCCTATCAAACCAAAAGTTTTAATTAGTAAACTAAATGCTTTATTGAAATTAAAACAACCTAACGAAGCACCAAAAGACGAATTCATCAAATTGAATAATTTCGAGATTAACCGCGAAACATATAAAGTAAATTACCAAGGGCAAGATTTTTTATTACCTCGAAAAGAATTTGAATTGATTGCTTTGTTGGCTTCAAATCCAGAACGTGTTTTCAAACGTGAAGAAATTTTGGAGAAAGTTTGGGGAAATGAAGTTGTAGTTGGCGGACGTACAATTGACGTACATATGCGCAAATTGCGCGAAAAATTTGGGAACGATCGTTTCTCAACAATCAAAGGAATTGGATACAAAATAAATGACTAAAAGCTCGTAATGGCTTCAACTTTCAAAGTTCAAAACATCTTTCTATTTGCCTTTCCCAGTACATTATTCTTGGCTTTAGGATTTGTTTTGTTCTCTTTTTTATGGTTTGGAAATATTGATTTTATTCTCCAAGAAAAACTATTTTTCATCAGTTTAATGCTTCTTTTATTGATTGGATTATCAATATTTTATTGGTTTTCTTTAAAAAATCAACGAAGAAAAGATTTTACTGAAATCTCGAAAAATATTCCACAATTTCAATCCAGTACAATGGATTTTGAAGAACTTTCTCAAAAAATTTCAACCATAACAGAAGATCAATCCAAAGAAATTGATGTTTTGAATGAGAGAGAAAATTACAGAAGAGATTTCTTAGGAAATATTTCACATGAATTAAAAACGCCTCTTTTTTCGGTTCAAGGTTATTTGTTAACGCTCATAGAAGGCGGAGTTGAAGATGAATCTATTCGCGATAAATACTTAAACCGAATCAATAAATCGGTTGATCGATTGATTTATTTGGTCAAAGATTTGGACATGATTGCAGAGCTTGAACGTGGACGAATCAATATCGAATTTTCAGTTTTCAACTTGACGGCGCTTGTACAAGACGTTATTGATTTATTAGAAATTAAAGCTGAAAAAAATAACATCAAAATTTCTCTAAATTATCCTATTCATCAACCAATAAAAGTTGTAGGTGATATTCAGAAAATTCAACAGGTTTTAATCAATTTGATCGTAAACGCCATCAATTATTCTAATCCAAATACAGAAATTGACATCGATTTTGAAGAATATGATGATAAAATTCAAATCTCAATAAAAGATCAAGGCGTTGGGATAAAACAAGAAGACATTGACCGAATTTTCGAACGTTTTTATCGAATTGATAAATCTCGAAATCGTAACAATGGTGGATCTGGATTAGGTTTGGCAATTGTAAAACATATTTTAGAAGCTCATAAACAGAAAATTTATGTGACAAGTAAAATAGGAAAAGGCTCTACTTTTTCGTTCTATTTACAGAAAGCTTAATACTATTCTCGCTTCGTAAACTTCAAGGTAATGTTGTGTTTAAAAACTTTCAACGTGTCGTTTTTTGCCTCTTTCCACAAAAAATAAGGAGGTTTCAAATTCAATACATTTCCTTTTACAGCCAATGAATCCTCAAAAAGTTCAGCATAAAGAACTGTATCTTTTTTTAAGAATGCTTTGTCTTTATAATCAATCAAATAATAATCACTTCTGACATAAATAGGATCTTTGACACGAAGTGTTGAATCCTTTTTATCAAAATTCCATTTGATATTAATAGGATTAAAACCATCTTCGTACCCCACAAAAATACGTGTTGTATTTACAATATGACGAACAGAAAAAATAAGGACAGTAAAAAAAATAAGGATACCGATATAATATAATATCAATTCTTTTTTCATGGATTTGGTTTAGTTGTTGATTGTTAATGTACAAATATCGCCATTCTATCCTAAAAGATACATAAAAAATGTAAATTTGCATAAATTTAATTTTAATATAACTTCCAATAATGCAATATAATCCGAATGAAATCGAACCAAAATGGCAAAAATTTTGGATTGAAGACAAGACGTTCAAAGCTGAAAATCAATCAGAAAAACCTAAATTTTACGTATTAGACATGTTTCCTTATCCTTCTGGAGCTGGATTACACGTAGGTCATCCACTTGGATACATTGCGTCTGATATTTATTCTCGATACAAAAAATTAAAGGGTTTCAACGTTTTACACCCAATGGGTTACGATTCTTTTGGTTTGCCTGCGGAACAATATGCGATTCAAACAGGTCAACATCCTGCGATTACAACAACAACGAATATCGAAGGTGGAGTTGATAAACAAGGAAATGTGATTGCTGGATACGAAAACCAAATGAAAAAAATTGGTTTGGGATACGATTGGGATCGCGAAATCAGAACTTCGGAACCTGAATATTATAAATGGACACAATGGATTTTCAATCAATTATTTGATTCATATTATGATAATTCCACTGATAAAGCTGAATCAATTTCTAAATTAGTTGAAACATTCAAAACTGAAGGTAATGCGAATGTAAACGCTGTGGCGGATGATGATATCGAAATCTTTACAGCAGAGCAATGGAATGCCTATTCTGAAAAAGAACAACAAGCAATTTTATTAAAATATCGTTTAACATTCTTAGCAGAAGCAGAAGTAAACTGGTGTCCAGATTTAGGAACTGTTTTAGCGAATGACGAAGTAATTAACGGATTATCTGAGCGTGGAGGATTCCCTGTTGTGCGCAAAAAAATGACACAATGGATGATGCGTATCACGGCTTACGCTGATCGTTTGTTAACTGGTTTAGATAAATTAGATTGGCCAGATCCGATCAAAGAATCTCAAAAAAATTGGATTGGTAAATCTCAAGGTGCATCAATCTTTTTTGATGTTGTAGGAAACGATGAAAAAATTGAAGTTTTCACTACTCGTCCTGATACTGTTTTTGGTGTTTCTTATGTAACATTAGCGCCAGAGCATCCTTTAGTTTCTCAAATTACAACAGCAGAAAACAAAGCAAAAGTTGATGCTTATGTCGATTATACTTCAAAACGTTCTGAACGTGATCGTTTAGCGGATGCTAAAAATATTACAGGAGAATTTACCGGGGCTTACGCCATTCATCCATTTACAGGAAAACAAATTCCGATTTGGATTGGTGATTACGTATTGGCTTCTTATGGAACTGGAGCTGTAATGGCTGTCCCTGCTGGTGATGAACGTGATTTTGCTTTTGCAAATCATTTCAATTTACCAATTATTAATATTTTCAAAAATCAAGATATTTCTGAAGCTGCTTTTACAGAAAAAGGTGGATTCGAATTACAAGATTCTGATTTCTTAAACGGATTAGATTATAAACAAGCGGTTGCAAAAGCGATTGAAGCTTTAGAAGAAAAAAGTTTTGGACAAGGAAAAACAAACTTCCGTTTACGCGAAGCTGTTTTCTCTCGTCAAAGATATTGGGGAGAACCGGTTCCTGTTTACTTCAAGGACGGGATGCCTTACACAATTCCTACAGAAGCTTTACCAATTATTTTACCTGAAGTGGACGAATATTTACCAACATCTGAAGGTGAGCCACCATTAGGGCGTGCAACAAAATGGGCTTTTGATACAACAACTAATCAAGTTGTAGATAATACTTTAATCAATAACGAAACTATTTTCCCAATAGAACTAAATACAATGCCAGGTTGGGCAGGTTCTTCTTGGTATTGGTTACGTTATATGGATGCAAAAAACGACAACGATTTTGTATCTAAAGAGGCTGTTGATTATTGGCAAAATGTAGATTTATACATGGGTGGATCTGAGCATGCTACTGGTCACTTATTATATTCTCGTTTTTGGCAAAAATTCTTATTCGATAAAGGTTTAGTTCCAACGGATGAGTATGCAAAAAAACTTATCAACCAAGGAATGATTTTGGGAATGACCGCTTATGCATATAGAATTAATGGAACAAATACTTTTGTTTCTAAATCTTTGAAAGATCAACATGAAACAACACCAATCCGTATTGATGTTAAGTTGTTAAAAGATGGAGGCGACGAATTAGATACAGAAAAATTCAAAACTTGGAGAGAAGATTTTGCTAATGCAGAATTTATCTTAGAAGATGGGAAATACATCACAGGACGTGAGGTTGAAAAGATGTCAAAATCTTACTACAATGTCTTAAATCCTGATGATATTTGTAATCAATATGGAGCAGATTCTTTACGTTTATACGAAATGTTTTTAGGTCCTGTTGAACAGTCTAAACCATGGAATACACAAGGTTTATCTGGAGTTTATTCATTCTTGAAAAAATTCTGGAGATTATATCATTCAGGAACAGAAGAAACATTTTTTGTTTCGGAAGATGAACCAACAAAAGAAGAAATGAAAGTGTTGCATCAAACCATCAAAAAAGTGGACGAAGATGTAAACAATTTCTCTTTTAATACATCGGTTTCTACTTTTATGATTGCTGCAAACGAATTAGGAAAATTAAAAACAACTAAACGTGCAATTTTAGAGCCTTTGGCTATTATTATTTCTCCTTATGCACCGCATATTGCAGAAGAATTGTGGTCAAAATTAGGACATGAAACGTCAATTGCACATGCAGATTTCCCTGTTTTCGAAGAAAAATGGTTGATTGCAGATGCTAAAGAATATCCAGTTTCATTCAATGGTAAAATGAAATTTTTGTTAGAATTACCTTTGTCGTTATCGAAAGAAGAAATTCAAGAAATTGTAATGAACGACGAACGTACAATCAAACAATTGGGTGATCGTACTCCGAAAAACATTATTATTGTTCCTGGAAAAATCATTAATATCGTTGGATAAAATTCGTCAGTTCGAGTGATTTTTAGAAATGAAATGTATAAAAATTGTATCGAGAACAGAATTTTAAAACCTTATTCTCGATACTAAATTCTTTCAGAATTTCACTCGAATTGACGGTTTCAAAAATAAAAGTAAAATCCTCGCAATTGCGAGGATTTTATTTTTTATTGCGTTAGGGATTGTAGTGAAAATCCTTTGCTGAATAGCAAAGATTGTAACGAAAAGCCCGCCCGTAGGAACGCCCAAAACATATTAATTAGCCATGTTGTCCCTTGTATTTTTTTGTACAGCAATAGCTCCAAAAATTGCCAATAAAAAAGCAAATGCATAGAAACCTTTCTCCGAAGGTAGGATTGTTGCATTCCAAAGACCTATAATTAAAAGTGTGATTGAAGCAATAGTTCCAAACCAACAAATTCCGTAATAAATATCAGTTACAGGGATTTGTTCCAATCGGTCTCGAACTGCTTTTTGCAAAGATACTACGGCGAAAAGTCCAAATAAAAGAACGGTAAAGTAATAACCTTTCTCGTTCAATTCCATTTCGGCGCGCGTCAATCCGATAATATACCCAATCATTCCCGAGCCTAAGGCAATCCAAGAAGCTGCTATAAAAGCATTAGATACTTTTTGTTGTTTCATTTTATGTATTTTAGTAATAGATTAGCTGTAAATATAAAAATAATTTAATCTGATTTACAATAAAGATTATTCTTAACTCAATAAATATGAAACATTTACCAACATTAGAAACGGAGCGTTTAATCATACGTCCAATTACGATGGATGATTTGCAAGATTTTTATGAGATGGATTCGCAACCAGAAGTACATACATTTCTGAAAAATCAACCAATTAAAACGATTGATGAAACAAGAGAAATCATCGAAAATTTATTGATTCAATACCAAGAACTTGGACATGGACGATTAGCTGTTGTGGAGAAAGAATCGGAAAAAATGATTGGTTGGACTGGTTTTAAGTACATGACCGAAAAAGAAGCGATGAATAATCGATTTGATTTCTTAGATTTTGGTTATCGTTACCGAAAAGAAACTTGGGGAAAAGGTTATGCGACAGAAGCTGCGAAAGCTTGTATGGATTTTTATCGTGAAAATATGACTGATTTTAAACTAAATGCCATAACACATACAGAAAATGCAGCATCAAGAAATGTTTTAGAAAAAATAGGTTTCGAAGTCACTGAAACTTTTCATCTAGATATGTGGGATTTGGATTGCTTTTGGTATGAATTGAAGAAATAATTAATCATGAAACATCCTATTATACTTTTATGTACAATTCTTGTTTCGACATGTAGTTTTGCACAAAAAATTTCGACGAATGATTATGAAGTTAAAACAACTTTAGCTGATTTTAATCTGAAAGGAAAGGTCGAAAAAGTGACTTCAACTGCAACGGACGCAAAAGGAAATACCACAACTTTACCTTTTTTGGAGAATGAGTTTTACAATCAAATTTCGTTAGAATTTAATCAAAAAGGATTGTTAATAAAGCGAACAAATTATTTAGATTATCAAGGAAAATTAGCTGTTTATAACTATGTTAATTACGACTACAATAACTCTAATTTTATTGATAAACAAACGAATACAGTTATTAACAATGGTGAAGATCTAAAACGAATTGCTTCTGACAAAGACTTTGTTTATGACAATAAAAATCGGTTGATAAACTTGACAGAAAAGATTGAAGGAAAATCATCAAAATCGAGTTATGAAACGATTTTTAATTATTCGAACAAGTTGGATAAAATCACCACAAAAGTGGAAGGTTCTACGATTAGTGAAAATAATTTGACGTATAACAAAAATGGTTTATTGGTTTTGGACGAAATGACTTCTTTTGATGGAAAAAAAGGACGAAAATCGTATTATATTTACGATAAAGAAACACCTATTTTTCAGGAAGAAATTGCTGGAAATTCGAGCAAAATAATGTTTTTTGAGAATGGAAATATTTCGAAATTACAATCATTTGACACCAATAAAACGTTGACTTATCAAGCTGATTTTGATTCGAAAAATGAAATTGTCAACTTCAAAAAACAATCCTTCCGAAATGGACAAACTGTTTTAACTTCTTATCAAGTTTCGTATGAATATGATTCGAAAAATAATTGGATAAAAGCTTCTATTTCAACAAATGGAGAATTGAAATATGTTGTAAAACGAACGATAAGTTATTATTAAAAAACAAAAGGTTGAGCAATGCTCAACCTTTCTTCACAAATAAATAACACTACACTACTTAAGTCATTAAAGTAGGATGTTAAGCTTAAATCGCTTTTGGCGTATGTATTTTTCTTAATTCTTTTGTCGCCGCAACCATTTCAATCAAAGCTTTTTCGGTTTCTTCCCAATGACGCGTTTTTAGTCCACAATCTGGATTCACCCATAATTGATCTGCCGGAATAACTTTTGCCGCTTTCTCTATCAAATCAACCATTTCCTCTTTCGACGGAACACGAGGCGAATGAATATCATAAACTCCAGGTCCGATATCATTTGGATAATTGAAATCTGAAAAAGCATTTAATAATTCCATCTGACTTCTCGAACATTCAATTGTAATGACATCCGCATCTAAATCAGCAATATTTTGAATAATATCATTGAATTCTGAATAGCACATATGCGTATGAATTTGCGTAGAATCATCGACATTACTTGAGGCTAATTTAAACGAATCAACAGCCCATTTCAAATAATTTTGCCATTCATCTTTTCTCAATGGTAAACCTTCTCGAATTGCAGGTTCATCAATCTGAATAATTTTAATTCCAGCTTTTTCTAAATCCGAAACTTCATCACGAATCGCCAATGCAATTTGTTTACACGTCGTAGATCTTGGTTGATCATCTCGAACAAAAGACCATTGCAAAATCGTAACCGGTCCTGTCAACATTCCTTTTACTTTTTGTTCTGTGATAGATTGTGCATATTTCGACCAATAAACCGTCATTGGAACAGGGCGATAAACATCACCAAAAATAATCGGCGGTTTTACACAACGCGTTCCATAACTCTGAACCCAACCATTTTTAGAGAAGACAAATCCTGCTATTTTTTCACCAAAATATTCCACCATATCATTGCGTTCATATTCACCATGCACCAAAACATCAATGCCAATTTCCTCTTGCCATTCTATTGTACGCTTGGTTTCTTGTTTCAATAAAACATCATATTCTTCGGCAGATAATTCTCCTTTTTTATACTTCGCACGCCAACTTCTCACCTCTTGTGTTTGTGGAAAAGATCCGATTGTTGTCGTAGGAAAAGGTGGAAGATTCAGCACATTTTGTTGCACAATTTTTCGCTGTTCAAAACTATTTGCACGATTATAATCTTCATCTTTTATAGCATTTACTCGTTCTTTAACTTGAGTTTGATGAATTAATTGAGAATTTTTTCTATTATTGATAGAGAATTGATTCACTTCATATTGTTGAATCAATTTTTCGTCATTCGGGTTTGAAAAATAATTTTTTAAGAAAGCAACTTCTTCCAATTTTTGCTTCGCAAATGCAAACCAATCTTTGATTGTTGTTGGAAGATTTTTTTCATTTGTTTCTAAATCTAAATCACAAGGCGAATGTAATAATGAACAAGAGGTTGAAATAATAACACGTTTTTCTCCAATTTTGTTCACAACTTTTTCTATGGTTGAAAGTGATTTTTGAAAATCATTTTTCCAAATATTTCGACCATCAACTAAACCTAAAGAAAGTTTTAATTGAGAAGGAAATTGATTCAATATTTCATCGATTTGATTTTCGTCACGAACCAAATCAAGATGCAAAATATCAATTGGTAAATTGATTGCTAAAGCTGTATTATCTTTCAATCCATCAAAATAAGTTGCGACCTGAATTGTAAGTTGAGGAAATTCTTTTCTTATTTTTTTGTAAACTTCTCGATAAGCCGTTTTCGATTTTTCATCTAAATCTAAAGCTAAAAAAGGTTCGTCGAACTGAATTGTATTTGCTCCATGATTGATTAAATCTTGAATAATTTCAAAGTAAACTGGCAATAAATTCTGAATTAAATCAATTCGATCAAATCCTTCTTCTTTTTCTTTTCCTAATAATAAATAAGTAATTGGTCCAATTAAAACTGTTTTTGGATTAAAACCTTCTTTTTTTGCAGCGATAAATTCGTTTACGATAGAATTTGAGAAATATTTAAATTCTTGATTTTTTACAAATTCTGGAACGATATAATGGTAATTGGTATCAAACCATTTTGTCATTTCCATCGCTGTAATATCTAAATTATCTTTTTGAAAGCCTCTTGCCATCGCAAAATACAAGTCTAATTCGGTGTTCTTTTTATTTAGCGCAACCGTATTGAAACGCGCTGGAATTGCACCAACTGATAACGTAAAATCTAAAACTTGATCATAAAAAGAAAAGTCGTTACACGGAATTAAATCTATACCAGCAGCTTGTTGCAGCGCCCAATTTTGTTTGGTAATTGTACGGCTTGTTTGCAATAAAGCTTGTAGTTCAATTTTACCTGCCCAATAATTTTCGCAGGCTTTTTTTAGTTCACGGTTAGCGCCAATTCTTGGATAACCTAAAATTTGTGTTTGCATTTTGATTGTTTTTTTAATGTTCAAAAAACACAAACGCGAGTTGATAAATAGTAAACCTATTTTGACAGACAGACTTCAAATCGCGAAAGTATCATCTTTTGTTTCTATTGGTAATCTGACTTGTAATTTCCATTACTCACAGTTGCGCGACAGCTCGTGATTCTCACACGATTCCCCAATAATTTGTTGTTTATTTCTTTACAAATGTAACAAGACAAAATAAACGATTGTAAAACTTGAAAAAATAAGATTATACAACTTATTATTAATATTTTTACAAAACAAAACACTTAAACAACGATAAAATATCGTGTTGAAAAGAATATTATTTGGATGGAAACATTAGATCAAACCGATTTAGAATTATTAAGAATTCTACAAAAAGATTCGAAATTGACAGTAAAAGCAATTGCTGCTTTAGTTAATTTATCTCCTTCACCCGTTTTTGAACGTATAAAAAGGTTGGAACAACAAGGTTATATCAAAAATTATAGAGCGGTTTTGGATGCAGAAAAGCTGAACAAAGGCTTTATGGTTTTTTGCAGCATTAAGCTAAAACAACATGATCGCACGATTGGGAATAAACTTGTGGAAGATATTTTGTTGATTGATGAAGTGGTGGAATGTTATAATATTTCGGGCGAATATGATTTTATCTTAAAAGTACAAGTTTTGGATATGAAGCAATATCAAGATTTTGTTTTCAATAAATTGGGCGCTTTAGAAAGCATCGGGAGTACGCACAGCTCTTTTGTGATGGCTGAAATAAAAAATACGTACGGAATCAATATTTAAAAAAAAAAACAAAAGGTTGAGCAATGCTCAACCTTTTTTCCACAAATAAATAACACACTACTTTTTGATTACCTTGAAAGTAGAATTGTTAACTTTTATGATGTAAACACCTTTTGGTAAAGAGGAAACATCTAATTGATTTTTCCCTTTTTGAAGTGTTTTCTCTGTCATTTTAGTTCCTGTAATAGCGAAAATTTCGGCTTTTGAAGCTTCATTTGTTTCAATAAACAATACATTGTTAACAGGATTTGGATAAACATTAATTGATGGTTTATTCAGATCACTTGTTCCTAAAACAGCTGATGAAATTGTGATGTTTTGTGAAACAACTTTTCCATTCGAATTGAAAGAAATTTTGATTTTAGCTGTTCCATTTTTTAATGGATTAATTACTAATTCTTCCTTATCATTAATCGAAATTTCTGCTACATCATCATTTTCAATGATTTCTAAATCTTTTACAATTGCTGCTGATAAATTATCTAAATCAGAAACTTTATCTTTCAAATCAATTGTTGTTGCTGTATTGATATGATAAGTTGTTTCTAAATCATTAATAATTGGTGCTGCATTATCTGGAAAAACAGGTAAAGATTGGAACCAATAATAATCAGTCAAAGGAATTGTTTTCGTTAAATTTCCTTTATTATCAAATTTATGGATCCAGTGCTTATTATATTGAGATGTTGTAGTTATGATGATTAACTCATCTGTTCGTGGATCTACACGCAAACCTGCTCCATAAGGCATTTGTTTAGGATTTGTATCTTGACCAGGAATTGTAGCAAAATTCTCATTGAATTCATTTTTATCCACATCATATTTTACAATTGTAGGACTAACAGACCAACCAGAACCTGGGAAAAAGTAAATCATATTTTCTTTTGTTGATGCACAAAAACTTCCTGCATTCCACGCTCCCCAAGTATTCGGAATTGTTTTCGTTGGAATCGAGATTTCTGTAGTTTCTAAAGTCACAGGATTTATTTTAACCAATTTATTTGCCAATGCTCCCCAAACATTTCCATCTTTAGATTGAACTACAGAAATAAAACTTCCAGCAATCGTTTGCTTAATTTTGTGAGTGTTTGGATCAATTACTAATATTCCACCCTTTTGAGTTACGGCAAAAACATAAGTAGAAGTTCGAATAATATTTGCTAAAGCACCAAATTTATCAGCACCTTCAATTAAAGATCCTAATTTCAAGTTTTCAATATCAAACAAATAAAGTCCACTTGAAGTTCCTACATATCCTGTTTTAGCATCAACACCTACAAAACTTCTTCCGTCTCCACCAATTGTTTCAAAACTGGCTTTTTTCTGTAAAGTTTTCGAATCAACTACAACTAAACGATTTCCTTGTTTCGAAACAATGTAAAAATTATCACCATAAATTGTTGCAAAAGGAGGCGTAACACCTAATTCTTCATTGGTATTCGCAGTTTTGTAAATATTATAATCGATAGAATAATCTAGATTCATAAAATTAATTGATCCATTTGTATGACCAAACCAATCTTCATTCAAAATAAAAACGCCGTTTGTGTATTCTTTTGTTTGTGCAAAACTTGTTTGAAATGCAGCAATTGTAAAAATCGAAAGTAAAAATTTTCTCATGTATTGTTTGTTTTTTAGAAATCCGAAACCATCATCCAAAAATGACAGCCTCGGATAAAAATATTTAGAAATGAGATTTATTGAATTTTTTCTACTTTTAATTTATCCATTGTAAAGTATAATGCTGTATTTGCTCCCCAATTTCCTACATCGGTTGTTTCTAAGAAAAACATTAAATACTTGACTTCTCCTAAAGACGAAAGATCAACATCTTGCCAAGTTGTTGAAATGTTATTTACTCCATTTCTGAAATCAACAAAGTAATGTGTCACAGGTTTTTCTGTTGTTAATTGCTTATTAGCCGAAACTCCATAAATATGAATAGCGAAATAATCTCCTTTTTCAAATTTTCTTGCATAAGCATCCCCGTTCATAATTCCATAGTAAGACCAAGGACTAATCGCTAATTTTACACTTTTGGCTTTATATTTATTCGCCATATCCAAAATTTCTACTACACTAGAAAATCTGTCAATCTTAACTTCTTCTCCATATTTCAAAACTTTTTCTGATGGTTTATGATCTGCAAAAGAAACCAAAAAAGGTGTTCCTTGTCCGTCAGCACCACCTTTTGCCATTGTTCCCCATTGATTATCTAACCAACCTCCTTCATTCTTTATTTGATCAGAATTATCATTACTATTAGAAACCGTGAATCCCATCCATGTTAAATATTCGGGCCAAGCAGTATGCTTTAGTTTGAAAATTCCTAAAATTAAATCTGTATCTTCTTTATATGTTCCTTCCCAAATTTTACCTCCAGAAGTTGAAATTCCTTTCGAAAGATCGAACTTAGAAACATCTAATGTTTGGTATTTTTTTAACTCAACTACCTCATTTTTATAATCATCATCATTACATGATGACAAAAATGTGATAGATGACGCGATGATTAATAGATTAAAAAAAAGTTTTTTTGCAAATTGTAAATTTATAGTCTTCATATTGATGAAATAATTGTAAAAAAACCGTCTCATCATCGTAACAACTCGACGGTTTATAAAAAATATTTAGTGTTAATTATAGATGTAAATCGTAAGCACCCATTACTTCTGTTGAAATTTCGCCTAACCAACCTGCTTCTTGATTAGTTGCTGTGTAAACTTTGATAAAATCGATTCCTAATAATTTAACAGGATTACCATTTTTATCAACAGCCCAATCAATATCAATATTTGAATCTTCGCTGTTATTTGGTGCATTGTCTACATAACCATATGAGTATTGTTTTCCTTTCCAAATTCCATTGTTTTCGGTATAATTATTAGGTAAAAGTGTACCTGTAAATTTTAACTGATCCGAACCAAACCACAATGGATAATATGATTGCTTATGATAACTATTTTTAGTTTTATAACCTGAATTTCCTTGATTATCTGTCCATTTTACATATTCAGGATTAGGTATTTTATCTTCTTCAGTTGGTTTTTGATAAGAAATACTATAATTTTTTATTGTATTTGGATTCGTGTACTCACTTCCTGCGATTTCGTACCATTCATCGTCATCTGGTTTTCCATTTTTATTTTTATCATATGCTACCATCACAATTCCAGGTTCAGAAGATCCAGCAAAACCATTTCCTAAAACTTTAAAATCGCGTTTGTTTGGTTGGTTCATAATTGTATGGTCAAAACCAAATACCACATATCCTCCGTATCCTCCTAAAGAAATCATACCCGTTTCTTTTCCTATCAATTCTTTGCCTGCTTTAGTCGTCATTTCTGCTTGTGTATTACCTGCTTCAAAGAGAGGAAGTTTATTGGTAAATTGCCCAACTGAAGGTAAAAAATCAAAGACTTGAGAAATGTATTTACTATAAGTTGCTGATTCTTGTGTAACATTAACCTTCGTTTTAACTGTTTTAGATGTAGTTCCTGATTTTATTTCTAATGTCAAATCATAAGCACCAACTTTATCAGAAACGAAACCTAAAGTTTTCTCATTTCCTATAATTTCATTGCCAAGTTTCCATGTATATGTTGCATTCTCGAAACCTGCAATAGTTGGTTCGATTGGAACAATTTTTAAGCGTGTTGCATCATAAGATGCTTGTAAAGTAGCATTATCAGGATTTGTCTCGATAATGTTTTCATCATCACTACAGCTTTGTATCAAAGCAAAACTTAGTGCGGTTAGTAAGATTTTAGAATATTTCATATGTAAATTTTATTTATAGACAAAAGCAAAATGAGCTGGAATATTTCCGGCAGCAGTTTTCCATTTAAAAGCACCATTTTTATCAAAACAATAGATGTAACCCATCGAAACATAATTTCCGACATCGGTTAGAAAAAGATCCTTGGTTTGAGGATTTACAGCAATTCCGTAAGGCGTTTCAATTTCATTAATAACAGGATCATTGACCAATGTTTTGTTAATAATTTGTTCTGTTTTAGTATCAATTACGCCATAAGTTTTTGTGTATTCGAAAGTTGTGTAACTAAATTCGTTTGAATAATAATAGAGTTTGTTATCAACAATCGTAAAGTTAGAAACAGGAATATCAAATTTCTTTTTGATTTGATGCGTTTTACTATCTAACACATATAAATTTGAAGGAACGTTGTAATAATCACCACGAGAAGTCACATATAAATCACCATCTGCATCTTTTTTTAAGCGATGAAGATTTACTTCAACATCAATTTTTTTGGTTTCTTTAAATGTTGATAAATCAATCACAGAAACTGTTTTATCATACTCAGGAACTCGATAACCACCTGAATTTGCTACATACAGATTATTCCCAACAACTTCTAATTCTTCTGGCTGATAACCTACCGTCACTTGTCGTGTAACCGATAAATTAATCGTATCAATTTCGACCACTTTTCCCAAAGGCGCTTTCGGATCAAGCGTAACAGGACCAGCATACGAAGATGCATACGCTTTACCATTTGCAAACGTGATGTAACGTCCATTTTCCAAAGGAATTGTTCCCAAATGTTTGGCTGTTCTTGCATCCATTACTTCGATAAAATTTGATACGTTGATAACCGCATATAACTTATTTCCATATATTTTGATATCATTCCCAACATCACCCAATTCCTTTACCATAGTAGGATTTACGGTTGCATATATGTTTCTATTATAAGTTCCTGTTGTAAAATCCATGTAATCAACCGTAGCCATATTGCTTCCCATATTTCCTTCATTAAGCAAATAAAAACCAACGACATCAGTTTTTTCGGGATTGGTTACACCTTCTTCCTCTTTCTCGATCAAATAAGTGTCTTGTTGACAAGCATAAAAAGTGATTGCTGTTAAAAAACAGACGAATAATTGTTTGAAATTTCTCATAAGTTTGCGCTTAGTATTAGTTTGAATTGTCTTCCCGGCATTGGATAATTTAAAACCACATCATATTGCTGATTCAAAATATTATTTAATTCAAAAGAAACTTTGAACAAATTTTGATTCAACTTAAATTCTTTATGTATTCCTAAATCATTTGTAAACCAAGGATTAAGATGGTTTATTTTAATATTATCTTGATGAACATTATAACGTTCTCCAACATAAATAAAACTGTAATTAAAATTCCACGTTTTATAAGAAGCAGCTAAAACAAAAGAGCCACTATGTTTTGGAGTATATGGAATTTGATTTTTGTAGTAACTTTTTTTCGAATTCGAATAATCTAAGGCTTGCAAAAAACCGTAATTAAGCATTGGTGAAACTTCTATTTCTCCTAGTTGGAATGCTGAACGAATTTTAACATCCAACCCTTTTATTCTAACTTCATCCAAATTGAGCATCGTAAAACGAAACAAACTTCCTGAAGCCGCAGCAACAATTTTATCAGTTACTTCATTATAAAAAGCATCGGCTTGAATCGTAATATTTTTTAAGAAATTTGGAGTTGTTTTAGAATAGTTAAAACCAACATTATATTGCGTTGAATATTCTGGTCGAAGATTAGAATAACCAATATTTGTATAATACAAATCGTTGAACGTTGGCATTCTAAAAATACGTTTGTAAAATGCTCTGACATTAAAATCATGAGATTTAAATGGTTGATAGTTGGCAATAATTGTTGGCGTCCATACATTTTTATCTGGAGCACTTGTGTTCATTTCTACTGATTCTTTTACAAAAGTTCCTAATAAACTTCCTTGTAAACTCAAACCTCCAAGACGATAAGTAGACGCGAACGCTACAAGATTTGTATGACGAGTAGGAAAAGAAAAATTCTTTAAATCTGCTCCCATATTATTAAACTGATAATCTGTTGCAACATTCACATCCCAATTATCTGTAATCGAATAAAGATTTGCCCAAGACACATAAAACTCGCGTTGTGTGTACTTATTTTCTGTTTTTACTGTTGAAACTGTATCTGTATAATGAGTGAAATCGTAAGCAAATTTTGCGTTTATTTTCGATTGAAAATTTCTAAATCGTTTTTCATATTTTCCTTGAACAAAATAATTTCGATCAACCAAAGTTTGTCCACGTCCATCAAATCGACCACGAACAATTGCAGCAGGAATTCCACGATCCGAATCATACAAATATCCTTTTACATTCCAATTCGATTGATTTCCTTTTCCAATCAATCCTAATTCCAAACGTTTTGCATCAACTTGTCCATCTCTACGTTTCAAAACTGTATCGTATGCAGTTGTTCCATCCAAATTTTTGCGTTGATAACGGAATTTATATACACCATTAGTTTTAACATATTCAGCACTCAAAACAGCTGATAATCTATCCGTAATTTTTTGTTCAATACGAATTGAAGGATTGATTAATTGAATCGAACCTAGCTTATAACGGAGTGTAGCATTTGTTTTTTTATCACCAATAAAAACAGGTTTTTTGGTTTGAAGATAAATAGCAGAAGCAGAAGCATAATCTTTCGCTGATTGAAAAATATTACTTTTTTGACCATTATATAAAGAAATCACTTCCATATCGTCTAAAGAAAATTTCCCTAAATCGACAATTCCATTTTGCGCATTTCCCAATTGAATTCCATCATAAAAAACTGCAACATGTTGAGAGCCCATCCCACGAACATCAATAGTTTTTAAACCTCCAACTCCACCGTAATCTTTGATTTGTACACCTGCAAAAAAACGAACAGCATCTGCCACAGAATGGCTATTTAAAGCCTCTAGTTCCGCTCCTTTCAATTCCTGAACAGGAACAACGGCTTTTATATTATTTTTTAAGATATTAACTTGCTGAAGCTCTAAAATACTATCATGAATAATTTGCGCAGAGGCAATGCGACATGAAAGCAAAATCAAGCTGCAACAAATAATTATAGTTTTTAGATTTCTCATTTAGCAATAATCAATTGTTGCTAACGAGAGTGTATGAAGAAGTATTGAAAGGATAAACCTATCCAAAATTTGAACTTCACGCTTTAGTCCCCGAAAGCATTCAACATTTATCATTTTGGTAGGTCTTCTGACTTACTCCTTTTTTAGAAATCCTTCCCATTTTATGAACAGTGGATATATGTATCTAAAAAAAATGGAGCTTACAGCAGCGGGTCTGTTCAGGATTTTCACCTGATTCCCTGTTACCGAACGGTTAAGTTCGCACCAAATGTTAATCAAAAGTAAAATTATTATTTTGAATAAACAATTAAATCTTTATCAATAATAGCTAAACAAAAAAAGCTAACTCATTCGTTAGCTTATTCTTTTACTTTATTTATTTCGATCACTTCACCCGTTTCATCAACCTGTACAGCGATCTTTTCATAATTCCATTTATCAAATTCTTTCTCTCCAACAATAATTGCAGTTCCAGAACCTTTTGTACCTTTTATCGGAACAGAAATATTCGCCTCTCCTGTATTATTCGAAACAGAAATATTTCCACTAAACATTCCATCCGTCTTAACATCAGTACCCAATTTCTGCTGAACTTCAGGATTTTGATTAATAATATTAATTGCATGTTTTGTCACATCACTATCCGAAGTTAACTTACTAAAACCCCAAAAAGCACCTCCAATTAACAACGCAAAAAATAAAATCACAAACGACAAACAGCCAATAGGCACTACCCATTTCCAATTACGTTTAAACCAACTTTCCTTTGGTAACAATTGATTATCATACTGATTTTCTTCCATAATGTTTAGGTTTTGAGTAAAGATAATAAATTTGGGCGTTCGCTTGTTAAATTTAAATTATAAACAAAAACAATATTGTTACTTGGAACGTAGTGAAGTGAAGAATCTTAAGTTATAAGACGTAAGATTTAAGACTTAAAGGAATAGAAGTTAAAATATCCTCTTGAGTAGATTATACGGGTGTTTTCGAATTCTGAGTAGTAAGTTCTGAGTTAGTTCTTGTTTTATAAAACATAGTTGATGCGTTAGACGTAGAACTTACATTTTACTTAATACATTTTACAAAAAAGTATAACCATAAAAAAAGCCTCAAGAAAATAATCTTGAGGCTTTTAATAAAAA